>JAUVJO010000027.1 GCA_030592345.1 Deltaproteobacteria bacterium | reverse complement strand
TGTAGAACCCTTGGCCTGTCTTGCGGCCCAGATACCCGGCATCCACATACTTTCTAAGCAAAGGACAGGGCCGGTATTTGGAATCTCCAATGCCTTTGTGGAGAACCTCCAGGATCGAAAGGCACGTATCAAGACCGATTAGATCTGCCAATGCCAGCGGCCCCATGGGATGGTTCATGCCGAGCTTCATGACAGAGTCGATTGCCTTGGCGGTTCCCACACCTTCGTACAGGGCAAAGATGGCCTCATTGATCATGGGCAGTAGAATGCGATTGGATATGAAACCCGGGGAATCGTTGGCCGCGACCGGAGTTTTCTTGAGCTTGAGAGCCAGGTCTTTGGTCGTTTCAAAGGTCTCTTCAGATGTGGCGAGTCCGCGGATGATCTCAACCAATTTCATGAGGGGCACTGGATTCATGAAGTGCATTCCAATCACCTCGGAGGCGCGCTTCGTGGCAGCGGCGATCCGTGTGATAGGAATGGAGGAGGTGTTGCTAGCCAGAATAACGCCGGGCCTGCAGATTTCGTCCAATTGTTTGAAAACCTCCAGTTTCAACTCCTGGTTTTCAATGACTGCCTCCACCACGAAGTCGGCAGCCTCGAAGGCGTTGATTTCAAGTGTGGTTTGAATGCCATCCAGTGCAGCCCTTTTTTGGTCTTCATTGATGCGCTCTTTTTTCAATAGGCTCGACAGGCTTTTTTCGATACGCCCCATACAGCGCTCCAGAAAGGCGTCTTCTATGTCATTTACGATCACGGAAAATCCGTTCATGGCTGCCACCTGGGTAATCCCTGCTCCCATCTGGCCTGCTCCTACAACACCTATTTTTTCAATCATGTTTGTCCTCCGTGCAACCAGGGTTTCTCGAGTTCAGACAGGACATAGATTCCTTCTTTGTCTTTCTGGTATCCAAGATCCTTGATGTTTTTTTCTCGTTCTATCCGGACAAGGCGATTCATTATTGCTTTCATCTCGTCCGGGTTGAAGTTATACACGTGGTCTTCAAGGAAAATATAGTCCGGCTCCATCCCCTCTGCCGGTTTGATGTAAAAGGGGTATTCATAGGCATTTACGTCGTTGGCCACGCACCTGGCAATGGGTTTGTTATCCATTCTCATGCCTCCAGCGGGAAGGAATAGATCATATGATAGAAGAAAAGGTAAGATAAATAGTAACCGTTAACGGGTTCAAAGGTTCAGGGGTTCAAAGGTTGTATTCTCATCTTCATACGCCATTTTGTAAACGTTTTGTAGGGGAAAACCGACCGCTTCCACATCCCCACAAATCTGGAACATGGCACTTGGCAATGATGTGGTAAAAGCCGCATTTTTTACGATGATTTCGGGGATCCAATTTCAGTCTTTTCCCTAACCCTGAACGTTGAACCCTGAACATGTGAACGCTTACGAAAATAGACAGGTAAATGGAGGAGATGTTGGAGCTGGCCCTTGATTCAGACGAAACAGATATCAAGGGCCAGATACCAGTAATCGGGGTTAGACTATGTTTCTTCTACAGTAATTGCCCCAGACTCACAAACCTCGATGCAACTCTCACATCCCAAACACTCATCTGCGTTTACAGGCTCGGATTTCTCGTCCTGGAGTTCAAAAACCTCGGAGGGACAGACTTCCACGCATTCCCCACAGCCGGTGCACTTATCCTTGTTCACAACAGGCATGAACATAAGATAACGTCTCCTTTTCCACTATTTTTTTAATAATTTCAATATCCAGACTGATATTTCAGTAACTTCTCAAAAAGTCCGGGTAATCTCCCGATAATCGCTAATATGTTGCTACGTAGGGCAAGGTGAACCGCTGAACGTAGGCCTCCAGCCATTTCAATTGATACCTAACCAGCCAGCTACTTAAGGCATTGGAGGCCGAAGTTCAGCGGTTCACCTTGCCCGGATGCTTGTTGTCATAACCTCAAGCGTACCCGGACTTTTTGAGAAGTTACATATTTCAACACTTTCTTCCTCTATTCTGAAATATGAGCAATTACACCAAATATATAAAATCGTCAAGTATTCATAGTGATTTTTGGTGATTTTTCTATAGACTTTCACATATTAAATTTCACAGCGTTATCGGTCGTCGGCGTATTACAATACAGCCTCCTCCCTCTGGCCTTGTGAAATTTAATATGTGAAAGTCTATAGTACTTGTACATAGATAGGCTAGGGTAAGGTAGGATATGTTGGAGCTGGCCCTTGATTCAGATGCCACAGATATCAAGGGCCAGATACCGGTAATCGGGGTAATACCTCGAAAGGCCACAAATAACAATTTTTCGCTGGCCATGAACACCAATAGCTGCGTTGCTCAGGCTTGCAATAGCCTGCTATAGACTTTCACATATTAAATTTCACAGCGTTATCGGTCGTCGGCGTATTACAATACAGCCTCCTCCCTCTGGCCTTGTGAAATTTAATATGTGAAAGTCTATATTTCGCGCCTTGCTCTTGATGCTCATTGCTCACCGAAAAAAACGCAATTTGCAACCTTCCGAGGTATAGACTATGTTTCTTCTACAGTAATTGCCCCAGCTTCACAAACCTCGACGCAGCTCTCACATCCCACACACTCATCTGCATTTACAGGCTCGGATTTTTCGTCCTGGAGTTCAAAAACCTCGGAGGGACAAACTTCCACGCATTCCCCACAGCCGGTGCACTTATCCTTATCCACAGTCGGTATGAACATAAAGTAACGCCTCCTTTCCCACTATTTTTCAAAATTTCAACATCTAAACCGATGTTTCAATACCCGCTTTCCCTGTTCTGAAATGTGTCCTCTTACACCAAATATGGAAAATCGTCAAGTCTTCTTAGTGATTTTTAGTGATTTTTCCGGAGGTTTTTTTATTCACTTCGGCGTTCCCTCGTTGTGATCTCGGCACTAGCACCCGTGTTCAACAATGCCTATTATGGTGTTCTCTCCGCGGCTTGCTCCATCAGAACCACTCTCAAGGCCGCGTCGTCGATTCAGAAGGCTGAGGGTCCCTTGGTTCGGCAGCAGGTGCCAGCGAAAAGAGGCCATCTGTTCACTGCGTTTTGTGACAGGTTGTTTCCGGCTTTCGATCAGCTTTCCGATTTGAAGCCTTGCCTGTTCAATCGTCTGTCGCAATTGCTCGGTCCAAGGTGTAGCAAGCAGCGTGCAAAATAGCTTTATGAGCGGGTCTTTCCATGGGAGGTTTTTCGCCGTAGGCTGAGTGCAGGGTACTTTAAATTCGAGCAGTTCGATTTCTTTTTCCGCAGGCTCGACAAGCCAGGCGTGTGCCACGGGTGAGTCTGTAAAAAGGAGGCCGGATTCGTCAGGGTCTTTCTGAAACAGGTGGTTCCAGGCAACCATCCGGTTTTCGATCATAAAACCCCCCAGGTCTTCGTTTGATTCCGGAAACGGTTCCCGGCCTGCCAGACCTACGCTTTCCTCAAGTTTGTCGATACGAAAGAAGTCTTGTAAGGCTTTGTGCTGCTGCTTGAACCCGCTTAACTGCTCGCGTATTTCCCAGGATTGCTGGTCAAGGTCTTGAGCCAGGAGAAGAAATAGTTGCACCGCAATGTCTCTGTCCCTGGCATTTTTCTTGGTGCTTCCGGCAGTGCCCTTTATTTCAGAGACTAATTTTGGCGTAACAGGACCAACCGGGGCAATTTGGTTCCCCACCTCCTTGAGATAGGACAAGTCGGCAAGCTCATTCAAAGCACCCCACGTGCGCCAGTGTTTCAGTTCAGCCATCAAGGTCTTTTTGTCTATGACGTCTTCAAAGGGTGTGCGAATATCCAGGAAGCCCCGGGTGACCCACGGCTGAATCTCCGGCAGCGGCGCGGAGCCGATCGGTTGATAAACAATGACACGATCAAAGCAAAGGGACAAAGCCTCTACGAGTGAAGGCGCTATGAAGGTGGAGGGGAAATAGACAGGGGACCGGATTGCTGAATTATGTGTCATATCACTGTCTTGTGCCTTCGTGGTTTCACGGCTCTTTCGTGCTACGGGTTTCTTTGAATTCTGGATTTGCGACTTAGATGTCATATCATCATCTTGTGCATTAGTATGTTGGTGATTCATGCTACGCTTTCCCTTCTCCACGTTACAATTCTCCGTTTTTCGATTTTGGTTCCGCACTCCGCATTCCACAATCCGCAATTTTCTTGTCCTTGACTTCAACGCCCACGGCCCTTAGGCGCTGCCTGATCTCATCGGCACGTGACCAGTCTTTGCTCTTCCTTGCTTCTTCACGTTGGCGGATCAGGTCTTGCACGTGGGCATCTAATGCCGGCTCTTCAAAATGAAAGACATTTAATACGTTATTGATTTTCCTAAAGGCATCCTTGATTC
Source organism: Deltaproteobacteria bacterium (assembly GCA_030592345.1). Taxonomy (GTDB): domain Bacteria; phylum Desulfobacterota; class Desulfobacteria; order Desulfobacterales. The sequence goes on along the minus strand of JAUVJO010000027.1, from coordinate 11,154 downwards.
GCCTCGCACAGGCTTGATCGAGCTCATTGTCACTGGCTAACCGATTGATTTTCCTGATGATCCTAAAAACAGCCGCTATGGCAGGCGAGATATCCAGGTCGTCATCCATGGCATCTGCCAAGCTGGTTTTTATGTCGTAAAGAAGTTGGTCCAGCTCACTATAGGAGTGCCCGCCTTCTACAGTGTTTAACATGAGCATGCATTCGTCGAGCCTGCGGATAGCACTGCTTGCCTGATCGAGTGCCTCAAAGGAGAAATTTAACGGTTTGCGGTAATAGTGGGAGAGCAGCCAATATCGAATCGCCCTGCCGCTGTATCCTTGATCTAACAGGTCCCGGACATATGGCAGGACACGACCTGCCTGGGTCTTCTTTTCTCCGGATACTACCAACTCTGTGTGTATCCAACAATTTGCAAGGGGTTTTCCAGTGATGGCCTGGCTTAGAGCTATTTCATTTTCATGGTGGGGAAAGAGGAGGTCACGGCTGCTCGTGTAAATGTCGAATGTCTCACCAAGGTATTTCATAGCCATTGCGACCGACTCGATATGCCAACTCGGCCTCACATTGCCCCACTCGGTTTTTATATAGATGCCCCGCCTTAATTCAGAGAGTTTGGCCCGTTTGAAGAGGGTGAAATCCCTGGGATTGGCCTTTTCATACGCGTCCAGATCCACGGTGGAGCCGATCTTGATCTTTTCAAGGTCAATACCGGAGAGTTTGCCGTAGTCCGCGAATCTTGAGATGTCAAAATAGACCGACTGGAGCTTTTCATAGGCAAATCCTTTTTCCAGGAGCCGCCCGGTGAGTCTCACCATATCGTCCACGTGTTCACTGGCTCGTGGATACTGTGTAGCAGGTTTAACACCAAGGGTTGCCATGTCTTCCAGGAATGCCTGGATGTACTTATCCGTAAAGGGTTTGAGCTCCATGCCGGCCTTTTCAGACCCCTGGATTGTCTTATCATCCAGGTCTGTGATGTTCACGACATGGGTTACTGCATAGCCCTTATACTCAAGGTAACGACGAAGCAGGTCGGCGACCACAAGACGCCTGCACTCTCCAATGTGTATGCGATCGTGTACTGTAGGGCCGCAGGAATAGATGGAGACCTTGCCTGGGAAAAGGGGCTTGAAGGGTTCCTTGGTGCGTGTCATGGTGTTGTAGAACTTCAGATTGGTCTGTTCGTGGATGGCAAACAGGGGTGTGCTCAGATAGCGCTCCCCCCCATCCGGTAGAATCACCACCACTACACCCTCGGGCATGGACTTTACCTCTTGGAGTGCAATGGCCATGGCAGCCCCTGAGCTCATGCCTGCAAAGATCCCTTCTTCTCTGGCAAGATGGCGGGCCATCTCAAAGGCTGCTTCGTCATCCACATTAACCTTTTTGTCAAGGCGCTTCTTTTCATATATTTCTGGTTTGTAAGACTCCTTCATGTTCTTAAGGCCCTGGATCTTGTGGCCCAGATACGGTTCAACGCCCACGATCCGGATATCGGGATTGTATTCCTTCAGTCGCCTTGATGTACCCATGAGGGTGCCGGTAGTCCCCATGGTTGCAACTAACATTGTAATCTTGCCTTGCGTCTGTTCCCATATCTCCTGGCCAGTGGTGTGATAGTGGGCCAGCCAGTTGGCCTCGTTGTTGAACTGATCGGTCATGAAATAGGTTTCCGGGTGTTCACGGGCCAGGCGATATGCCTCCTCTATGGCCCCGTCGGTTCCAAGATGATCGGGTGTGAGCCGGATTTCAGCCCCCATGGCCTGAAGGATCTGCCGACGCTCAAGACTGGCGGATTCAGACAGGGTTAAGAGCAGACGGTATCCCTTGACAGCGCATACCAGGGCCAGACCTATGCCTGTATTGCCGCTGGTGGCCTCCAGTACGATCTTGTCCGGTGTGAGGGCTCCGGACGATTCTCCTGATTCGATCATCGCCTTGGCAATGCGATCTTTTATGGAGCCACCAGGATTGAAGTATTCAGGCTTGGCCAGGAGGGTCACCTTTGCGCCGGGATTAAGCCGTTTGATTTCAAGTAGTGGTGTACGACCAATGGCGTCCAGGATGGAGTGCATACCTATAGGATCTCTCAATCTTTCATATCAATGCTCGTATTTGTTCTTGGTGATAAATTGGAAGACGGAGTATTGGAGTGATGCAAGACCAATACGGATAACAACCTGCGGGGCTTCATGTCTTTTCGCAACACTCCATGACTCCAGTACTCCATCATCCCGTGAACGGTTACGTTTATCATTTTAGCGCTTTTTGAATCTGCTCTGCTACGCCTTTGATTCTTTCCATGTCGCCTGAAACCAGATTCCACTGCGAGACGGTTAATCCGTCGCCAGACCACCTTGGGACAATGTGCACGTGGAGATGTGGTACTACCTGATTGGCAGCTTTACCGTTGAGTTGCAGGAGGTTAATTCCGTCCGGATTTAGGGCCTCACGGACAGCGGCCGCCAGTCTGTGTGTGGCAGACATCACAGCCAGAAAATCGGCTTCTGATATTTCATGGATGGTGGCAGCGTGGGCCTTGGGAATAATAAGAAGATGGCCGTTATTCAGGGGATTGATATCCATGAATGCAAGTACGCTGTCATCTTCATAAACCTTTACTGAGGGAATTTCCCCTGCCACTATTTTACAGAATATGCAATCCATGATTTGATCTCCTCACGAAAAAGAATTGTGCGCCAGAAGGCGTCCATACGTAATAAATAAGCCCTAATGCCTCGTCAAGGAAAATTCCAACCTATAGACTTTCACATATTAAATTTCACCGCGTTATCGGTCGTCGGCGTATTACAATACAGCCTCCTCCCTCTGGCCTTGTGAAATTTAATATGTGAAAGTCTATACGATAAGCGGTTTGTATCATTTCCTGCCCAGAAGCGCACGAATGATACAATCAGGGCAGAAACCCTTCATGCACATTTACCTGGAAAAGTGGAGGTATCCTCCGGATTCAAGACGTTTTGTTTCATTTGCGGTTTCAAGCCAGATGCCCTTGTCCTGGGTAATCGTGCCTATTTTTGCGGGCGGTTTGCCTGACATGTTTGAGTCAACAGATAGAATCCGTTCTCCATCAGCCGGTGAGGCTGTAAATAGTAGCTCATAGTCCTCGCCGCCGTGAAGAGCCCATTTGAGCGGACTTCTTTCTATCTCGTCGGCAAGTTTCATCAGACTACTCGACATGGGTATGGAGGCCCCTCGGAGGATCGCTCCCACACCGCTTTGCTCGCAGATGTGGCCAAGATCTTTGGCAATACCGTCTGAGATGTCTATCATTGCGTGTGCCAGGCCGCTCTCTGCCAAGACTTTTCCCAGACGAAAGGGAGGCATCGGTTTTTGGTGCGCTACGATCAGGGATTCGTATTCCGGGTGCCGGGGAGATGCTTTGTGATGGAGCAGAAATAATCCTGCCGCAGCGTTTCCGAGCTGGCCGGTTACCCACACATCGTCGCCGACCCTGGCTCCGGAGCGATACACAACGCGATTTTTCAGGCAGTTTCCCATGAGTGTTACAGTGACGACCGCAAAAGAGGGGCTTTCAACCGTGTCACCTCCAGCGAGCACAATACCGGCTTTTTCTGCAAGGTCGTAGAATCCAGCCATGAATGATTCCAAAAAGCTCACTTTCGACTCTGGCTTCAACCCGATGGACAGAAATGCCGTTTTGGGCGTGCCGCCCATGGCTGCAATGTCGCTTATGTTAACGGCAAGGGCCTTCCAGCCAAGGGCTTCAGGAGAAAGGGTCCGGTCAGTGAAGTGAATGCCTTCAATCAACGTGTCTATGGTTACAAGGAGGGTGCTCTCTTGGTCGGTTTCCAGGACCGCGCAGTCATCCCCGATGCCTTTCTTGACATAAGAGGGGAGTCCGGTAGGTCCCTTTGCGTGGATGAGATGGATGATGGCGGTTTCGCCAAGGTTTTTTAAAGCATTATTGCCTGCGGTGGGTCTCAAACCGATTTCCTTGTCTTAATTTTGTAAGGGCTGCGTGGGTGGGATTTGAAGTGTTGGGGCAATAGGAGTATCGATTTCCGGGGAAGTGCCGTCAAATCCGATGTCAATTTTCGATGGCCAATACGATGTAACCGACTACCTCAGTGGTATGATTAATGTCGCTCTCCCCGGATTGCTCTTCATTAATCATTATGTCTGCCCCATGGATATCTTTGTTTGCCCAGCGCAAAATGGCCGTGCTCTCTCCGTCGGTTGTCTGCATGTCGGCAAGAAATACCGGGTGGTTCATAAACGATTCAGTAAAACAAATGGTGTGAAACTCGTGATTTACGACATTCTCGGTTTTGGCGACCTCGAAGGTTATGCCGTCAATGGCTCCGGATGAAGTTTCCCAAGCAATATAAGATATCTCCTCCGTAGCATGTTCCTGAGCATTTGCTTTTTGCTCTTGCATGAGGATCTCAAAGCCCTCTGTGGTAATCTCTCTCACCCTGGCGGTGATGGCATCTATTTCGTTAAAAGTCGTGATGGCCGTGATTACGACAGGCGGTTGGTTAAAGGCTTGATCAAAGGATATGGCTGCAAAGGAGCCTGTAGTGTTTGTTTCAAATTTGCCGGCTTCCACCATGCTCCCGTCCGGCAAGATATACGTGCCAGCTTCCATGACCACATAGCTTACAGTCTCTTCAGAATGGAGACCATTTAGATAATCCCATTCCTGAGCGCAAATATCAAAACCGGTACCGTCCACATTGGAAATCCTGATTAAGGCAGGATCTTCGTCATTGGAGCTCACCGGTTTTGCGATCACGACCGGATTGGAAAACACCTTGCCGAATTCAACCCGCTTCCAATTATGATCCACGCATATTTCACCGATTTCCAGAACCGGAACTTGAGGACTTGCATCAGGAGTTGGATCAGCACCCTCGTCTCCATTGAGGTCCGTGTCATCACAAACGTCGAGTTCGGCAGGCATTTTATCTGCAGAAGCATCGTTTACCTGTGGGCTCGTCGAAAACTCAATAGCATCGGACCAGTCTGACAACTCAAAAAAGAGATCGTGGAATCGAACGCGGACATAATAAGTGGTCTCCGGTTCCAGCAACATATCCGGGACGCTCAATTCTGTAAGCTGCTGGGTGCTGGTCATGTCAAGGATCGTGGGATCAAAGTCGGCATTTTTGCTGACCTGCCATTGGCTTTGGCCATGGGGGTCGCCCTCGGGGTCCGAGAAAGGCTCGGTGATGATGTGCGGTTGCAAGTCGCAATCCGTCTGGCCATCGCTCGGGGAGAGGATAACCGGCTTTGAGGGGGGCAGATTCGATGCTGCGATCGTCACTACCTGCTGTGCTGTCAGTGTTACGCCTTCATGAGTGTAAAAGGCAGTGATGGCAACTGTCTGGTCAGCCCTCACCTCTGAGGTGGAAAGGACACCGTTGCTATCAATCGTCGCATATTCGCTATCTTCGCCCCATCCGGTGCTCTGGGTGACATCCTGCGTGCTCCCGTCGTTAAACGTAAGCGTGGCCGAATAATCTGCAGAGGTGTTTTCCGTAACTGAATCTGGCCCGGTAATGGACAGACCATGTTGTTGAGACGGGGAGTCCTCTGATGTCACGCCATGGTCCTCGGAAATCGTATTTGAATCTGAGGCCGTGGCATCAAGAGATTCGACTTCTTGTTCAACCCCTTGTACAGCCCCTTCTTGTTCAGCTTCTTCCTGGACTACTTGTTGTACATCACCCCTAAACCCATATTCGCCTGAGACCTCAAAAACGCCATCACCTTCAAGCTCATAAGAGTTCTTTTCATATACTGACTGGTCAGGCGTGGCGGCATTTTCGGCTACATTGACACCGAATTCACCCTTGCCTTGGGCGGCAATCTCGTAAGAGCCATCGTTGAAACTACCCGAAGAGGAAGATGAAAGCTCTTCCACATCAAAGGAACTACCGGCCGCACCAGCACGACTCGTTTGGGAATTTGCCGTATTAACGCCAATTTGCTCATTCATGGAGAGGCTTCCTCCCAACATGCTGGCGTCCGGGTCTGCTACATAGCCAACGTCCACACGTGTTTGTCCGGACCCATATAAATTCGTCACACCGGTCGTTCCTTCAGTACTATCAATCTCCAATTCATAGCGATTCAGTTGCCCATTTCCGGAACCTTGCGCACAATCCATTTCAACTGACAAATCACCCTCACAGTATGCATTGGTATGGATAAGAAAGGCATTACTGTAACCGGGCTCCAGCAAAAAAGAGCCACAGCCGCAAATCAACAAGCTACAGATGATTGTCAGTTGTTTGATTTTCATAAGTGGTGAAAATGCCTATATTGTCATCGAAATTGGATTAAAACATATAAACAATTAATACACTCTATCATATCAAAATGCAAAATGCAAACTTTTTTTGCAAATTGACTATTTTTTTTGTTGTTTTCACTACTATTGACTATAATAGAAATATAATTAAGGCTAATTAAATGCTTCCGAAATCCCGCACCTCACTCAGCCATGGCCTCCTGCATTTTCCTTAGCATCTCAGAGGGGCCTAGAAAACCAGTGGCTCTAAGGCTACGGAGTTCGTCGCCCCTGGCACTGATGAAAACCACGGTGGGCAATCCCGAGACCTTAAATTCTCTTATGAGAGCACTTGATTTGTTGGCGGGTGAAGTACAATTCACCCTTACCATAGTGAACTCTTTCGATTTATCAGTGATCCTTTTGTCTGCAAATGTTTTGCGGTCAAGTTCCTTGCACGCTACGCACCAATCAGCGTAAAAATCAATTAGCATGGGACGATTTTCCTTTTGCAATTGAGCTATCGATTGGTTGCCATAGTAAACCCAGTTGATGGCTGACGGCTCGGTATGTATGGCGCGCTCAACCAGGAATGCCCCTGCGAGGATGAGCATGCAGCCAAGAACTCCGCGAATGATCTTAAATATCCGACTATAGCCCTGGCCACGCTCCAGGAAGCCGAGCAATAGCCCGCCAAAAACCCCCAGGACCCCCAGATAGAAGCCCTGCTGGTCATGGAGCTGTTTAGCTTGGGGAACCAAGAAATAGATGGCCACACCAACCAAAAGGATACCAAAAACCTTTCGTATCCAGACCATCCACATACCTGATTCCGGCAGCCGCCTCAAAAGCCCGGAAGACATGGCCAAAAACAGGTATGGGAGCCCCAGGCCCAAACCCATGACAAAAAAGAGCAAAGTCCCTTTTGCTACAATGCCCAGCCTGGCAACCACACCGACCAGGCCAATGACAATACCTGCCGCACACGGGGCAATAACCACTCCGGCTGTCAGTCCCATGATGAACGAGCCGATGATACCCTTGCGTGATTTGCCAAGTTTTGTCATCAAAGATGCCGGGACTCTGAGCTCAAAAGCCCCAAACATGCTGGCTGCCATAGAAAGGATAATGATGCTGATAAAGATGACAAACCAGGGATTTTGGAACAAAAACCCCCATTGCCTGCCTGCCAGAGCGGAGATCATCCCCAAAAAGGAAAATGCAATGGCGATTCCCAGCACGTAGCACAATGCCAGGACAAAGATAGTCCGCTTTTTTTGCTCTTTCTGAGCCGCAAAGAAGCTAAGGGTCATGGGTATGACAGGGTAAACGCAAGGGGTTAGATTCAAAGCGAGCCCGAAGACGAAAAAAGCGATGACAGCATAGGCAAGCCCCTTCTCAATAACCTGTTTGGCCTGCATTTCACCTCCACCCAGAGAAGATGCCATCTGTCGAAAGATATCTTGATTGATCAAGTTGATTGGTTTGTTTTCCTTCACCACCTTTAAAGGTATCTCAAACCTGACAGACCTGGGCATGAGACAACTGTGATCGTTACATGCCTGATAGGCCAGCACGCCTGACACGTCCACATCGCCTGGAGGAATATCTTCATGGACTAGGCCCTGGGAGAAGATCGATATCTTGCCTGCGTAAACAGCGACCTTATTCGTGGAAAAGGAAAACGATTCGTGCTCTGGCACCGGATAGCTCGCGGGGCTGAAGGCGATGCCTTCCTTTTGGTCAAAGTTGACTGTCGTTGGAATGAGAAACTTGTCCAACGGGCTGTGGCCGTTGATGTGAAAGCCTGGTTTTATGGTTACGACAACGGCTACTTGAAAGGATTCTCCTGGATGGACACATTCATGAGATGCATACGCTTTCACATGAACGATATCAGAGTCTTTTGGTTCCTGTGCTGTTGATAGAGAAGTGGACAAAGATAGAAAAAACAGGATCGCGACAAACAGCAAAAAGGGCTTAATGCTCGATTTCATTGGTTCTAATTCCTCAATTCCTACGTTTTTCCTTTGTAAAAGAATCGCTCCAATACCTTATGGTAGGATGTCCACGTGGCCTCTGGGTCTGCGGCGTCCATGAAAGTACGAACGGCAGTCACCTTAGCGTCCAGGTCGTCGAGGTAGTTAAGGATGATGGCTTCAAGGGTCTTGGGTGGCTCAGGTGATCCGAATTCACGGGTGCCATGGTGGCTTACAATCATGTGTTTTAGCATAAGGGCGAGATCATCCGGAAAGTCATTGATGGTCGCAATCTTTTTTTCCAGCATCTCGACACCAATGACGATATGATTAAGCAGGCGGCCCGCGTCAGAGTAGTCAATGTGGGTTTCATAAGAGAATTCATGGATTTTGCCTATGTCGTGAAGAATCCCCCCCGTCAGGAGCAAATCTTTGTCAACTCCCATGTAATGGCCGGAAATAGCCTGGATGAGAAGCGCGATAGAAAGGGTGTGCTCGAGCAGGCCACCAAGGTAGGCATGGTGCATCCTTTTTGCCGCGGGTGCCGTCTTAAAGAGATCCACAAATGTCTTATCCTCAAAAAAGGCAGAGAGAAGCCTTGACAGATGTTCGTTTTCCACTGTCTGGCTGATTTGTATCAATCGCTCCAGCATCTGGTCCACATCTCGCTCAGTGGCAGGAAGAAAATCCCTGGCATCCACGTCTGCCGGATCTGGCAGTTCAATATGTCGCACGACAAGTTGGAGTGCGTCCCTGTATTGTCGAACATTCCCCTTGACTCTTACATAGTCTCCGGCCGAAAAGGCCTTGCTTATCGCCTGAACATTCTCCCATGCTACGGCCTTCACTTCACCAGTGCGGTCTGTAAGGCCGAGGTTGAGATAAGCATCCCCATCCTTTTTATAAGCTATTTGCTTATCACGAGCGACAAAGATGTCATCTACGGCTTGGCCTGCCTTAATCGCGTTCACAAAGGTATTTTTCAATATTTTCCTCCTGCCCCTCTTCGGGTGTTTGTATTGTTATTAATCTATTTGACCCCATCCCCTTTCCGTCCGCAAGAACAATTTGGTTTCTCGGCCTCATATTTGATATCTGATGTTTTCAAGATTATCTTCTTTTATTTGCAGGTATCCTTTTGTGGCCTTTTCACTAATTTCAGGTTCAAAACGAATTTCTGAAATGTAGTCTCCAAAAACTTCATCCACTTCTTCGTCTCCTTCAACAATAAGAGTACCAAAATTCCATTCACCCCAGTGAACAATCCGATTCTCTCGGAAAAATACCCTTCTGCTTTGCTCCAAATAGACTCTTGCCACTTCTCGCAGAAAAGCAACATAACAATCAACCAGGGATTTCTCGACTTTATCGAACCGATCTTTAGTGTCTTTCCAAAGAGATTCCAGTACTTTCATTTTCTGACCTCTTCTTAATAGTTAATAAGATTTAAGATGTGATCTCCCCCCCGTGAAGCATGGTATATCCAGATTCTCTTCAAGATGATCCCAGCCCATTCCTTTTAGTTGCTCAACAAATGGGATCTCTCATCATAGCTTTTTTCTGTTCGAGACATTCAAGAAAGATGTATTAGAAGAGGTTATTCCGATTACATCTTATGCATCGACTGCGCGACGCAATATAATAGATATCGCATGTAAATTTGTTAAGACCGGCCATGAAATTATCCTAAAGACCTCACGAGCAGTTATGGAAGCCTTCAAGATCGACGTGCTATGGCACAGGTGTCAGAATCCTCCTCCAATCCTTTGCTATACTTAGCACGGCCACAAATGGCGTTTTTTGAAGTTCCTGAAATGAACTAAAGTGAGCTAAAGTGCCTAAAATTGCAAGATCGAAGACCACTTTTTTTATAATAATATCTTCAAGTCCTCAACTTTAGCTCACTTTAGACACTTTAGTGCACTTTAGGCACTTTCTTGCGGAACATTGTACTCCTGATAAATATGCACGCTTCGAATAATCTCTCCTCCAAGTAACCAGAGATTATCCATATGCGTACGAATTGTCTTCTTCTTTAATTTCTTTGCCATGAGATGCTCGACGAATGGGCGCATTGCATCAAGTAGACCCTGCCCGTATACTTTGTCTTTTTCCACAATCATCCATCTATCGGGCCACTCAGGAAAATCGTGGCAAATCTCTTCAGGAGCTTTCATCTTTTTTATTGGCTAACGGGGGTGAGCGAAGTTCAACTCTGCCTGATAAGCGGAGCGCGAAGCCCGCCGCTTATTCGGCAAAATGAGAGGTTTTAACCTAGCGAAGCGGAGTTGAAATCCTTCTCCATTTTTTTGTTAGGCATTTCAATGTATCGGAGAGTAAATCCACGTGATTCCGCAATTATTTTTGCAGCAGAATGAGAACGCTTTAAATAGTCCTTTATTGATAAGCTTTCCTTAGATAGTTTTTTTTGAACCCTGTATTTTTCTTTAAGCAATTCTGACTCAATCATTTTCTTCTTCCTCTCTAAATAACTCAAGTGGTGTAATTATTTCCGGTGTTGGCAGACCTAGCCGACCGTTAATGACTCGAATATGTCTTTTTTTATTAGCGTTAGCAAGATGATTACAATTCCATGTAAGGAGATACTCGATTCCATAATAACTGGCATATGCAAGATGAACCGCATCGCCTACAAGAGATTGGGGCATGACATAATTGCCAATATAAAACTCCGCAATCTGTTCAAGGTCATTGACAATGGGGAGTAAAGGAATCGTTAAAGCAAATTCTAGTATTTTCTCTTTTCTAGGATAACTTCCTTCATTCAACTCCTGCAATACAGCATCAGATATGAAAATATCATAGCTGTCAGACATCTCCGACCACCACTTCCTAGTTACTTCAGAAAAGGTCGCAATTGATTCACGTTCAT
>JAUVJO010000380.1 GCA_030592345.1 Deltaproteobacteria bacterium | reverse complement strand
CGCTGTGCTTCCGATTCTGTTTCAGACCGGCTATTTGACTATTAAAGAGTATGACAAAGATTTTATGACCTATATTCTGGGGTATCCTAATTTTGAGGTTGAAAACAGTTTTCAGTATGCTCTTTTGAACAGTTACAGCAACATGCATGTTGACGGTTATTTGATTGATTTGATCAGGGCGCTTCGAAATGATAATTTTGATATATTTTTTGATACCTTACGGATCTTTTTTGCCAATATCCCCTATGATCTTCACATAAAAACAGAGAAATATTACCAGACAGTTTTTTACCTGATATTTTCTCTGATCGGTTTAAAAGTAGAAGCTGAAATAAAAACAAACAAGGGCAGGATAGATGCTGTGATCGTTGATAAAGAAATCTATATTTTTGAATACAAATTTGATGGTGACAAAGACCAGGCATTAAACCAGATAAAAGAGAAAAAATATTTTGAGAAATATCAGGGCAAAGGGAAAAAGATTTATCTGTTCGGAGTTGAGTTTGCAGACAGAAATGTGGGGGAATGGGTGGTTGAAATCAACATCAAAGGGACGCGGCAATAATAGCGCTTGGGGCCCGGGCTTGACGGAGGGATATTAGGGGAGGAGTCGAGCATGTGGAAAAGATCAGGGCAACATAAGGGACGTTATGTTGCGTGTATGTTGTGAGTTTTATTTCTTCATCTGCCTTTTATCGCCAGTTTATTATAAAAAATATTGAGCCTTTCGATCTTGAAGCTACTACAGAAATTCTTGAGAATAACCTTGACGCAAAGATAAGCGCGAAGGCGATAATCAGGTTTTATGAGCTTACTGGGGGAATACCTTCTTATCTCCAGTTCCTTGGAAGGGAACTTTGCGGATTTAGCGCTACATCTATTGGCCCGCCCCGGACAGAAAACAGTTTCGACCAATTCCTTCTTCAGGAAGGTGATATTCTCTTTGCCGAGCAGATAAAATCATTCAGCGATAAGGAGAAATAATTTCCGGTCTACGAGCAAGGCCCGCTAAAAAAAGCAACCCTGAACGGTGAACCCTGAACCTGTGAACGCTTACTTCGCTTTTTCCAGGGCCAGCATCCTTTTTTTAAGTTCTGTCCCGCCGTAGAAGCTGCCTGGTGAGCCGTCAGCACGGATGATGCGATGACACGGGATTGAGATGGGGAAAGGATTCCGGGCTAGTGTGGTTCCCACAAAGCGACAGGCACGAGGGTGTCCGACTCCTGAAGCTATTTGGCTATAGGAACGGACATCTCCGTAAGGGATGCTTGCTACTGCTTCCAGCACAGATCGTTGTAATGGGGTCTGCCCGCTCAGGTCGAGGATCTTCCACGGAGCTGTTATGGGTGTCCCTCTAAAATAATTCTGTATGTTTTTGCACAGATCAAGAACGGCTGGCGTTTGTCCTGTTTTTGCCGGACCGAGCCTTCCTGTTTGCTTTGTTAATGTCTTTTTGTGTGAACAGGGCAAGAAGATTCGCTTCACAAGGAATGGCTGAGCCTGGTACAAGATTGCTGCATATCCAAATGCCGTCGTGAATATGTGGTAGTGTAGCATTTTAGATTTTGGATTGCGGATTTTCGATTTCCGCCATCCGCTATTCTTTGCCCGTTGCAAGTCATTCGTCAGTGCTTACTGGTCACTGCTTACTGGTCACTGCTTACTGTTTTGCTCGCTTCACCTTCTTGTCATTTCGCACCCCCCACTACGCATTCTAAAATCCCCCACTCCGCAGATTCCCACTATCATCAAAGGCCATTGGTTCCCATGGTCTCAAAATCTCCAGGCACTGGTCGGAGACGATCTCGTGTTCAAAGGCTTGCGAGGCCAAGAAGGTTTCCAGCTTGGCCGTGTTCTTGATACGGATGATCCTTGCTTTATTAGGCTCTACCAAGCCAATGGTTTTGAGGCAGGTGTCCAGGCATTGGCGATCTGTGTGAAAGTGCATGGGGATGGCTGCCTTTTCCGGGGAGATAGCTGTCAGGGCATTTGTGTAAGTCTTTTCAAGATCAAGCGCATCTACAAGGCGCTTGGTGGTCACATCTGCCAGGCCGATGCCGTTTGCGTTTCCGTCTGATCCCGGGCTTAGGTTTCTCACAAAGATACGTTTCACGTGGGGTGCTGTGAAGAAGTCGCCCACGATGTCCCGGTGCCTTCCGGTGACATTGGAGTCCATGCCAATGCCACTGATTTCTTTACCAATCTCATCTATGATCAGGACATCGATTGGAGCAAGCGGGATGCGTGGCATCATCAAGCGGGCGTTTTCGAGCAGCACGGATTCTGTCTCAAACCAGTTCTCGGGCTTCACTCCACAGACTCGCGCCACGTCCTGATACCCATCTTCGACTATTGCCAGCCCAAAAAGCACAGAGCGGGTCTTGAGAATATGGCGGCAGGCATCGTGCAGGATCTTGAACGTCTGCTGGACAGCAGCGCGGTGGTACAGCTCTGCCCCATGCCCTTTACCAAGTCCAACGGTGAGGATCTTGGTAAGGCCGCTTTCAATGGGGCCGTGGAATTTCGTGTGGGGTTTCACCCTGTTGATGACGACAATATGATCGGCTCCGGCAGCACGTCTATCCATAAGGATCGGTATGCCAATATCCAGTCTCCCGATTTCAACCACATCAACTTTAGCGTCTATTGGTACTCCCATGGACGACTCAGTGATGCCGAGCCTGGCTAGAACCGAGATTTCACCCTCTGGCGTGTTTCCCCCGTGGCTCCCCATGGCAGGGACTATGAATGGCTTCAAACCACGTTTCTTAAGGAACTTTAAGCATTCGCACACAATAACCGAAATCTGGCTGATGCCCCGGCTGCCGACCCCAACAGCCACAGACTCGCCATGCCTTGCTGACCGTTCAGTGGAAATACCTTTGAGGGCGTTTTCCACTGCCGACGGGATGTCTTCAACCTTTTGGGCGTGGAGTTTCTGCCTTACGAGCGCTACTTTGGGCAATAGCATAGATCAATATGTGTAGAACCCTTGGCCTGTCTTGCGGCCCAGATACCCGGCATCCACATACTTTCTAAGCAAAGGACAGGGCCGGTATTTGGAATCTCCAATGCCTTTGTGGAGAACCTCCAGGATCGAAAGGCACGT
>JAUVJO010000325.1 GCA_030592345.1 Deltaproteobacteria bacterium | reverse complement strand
TTCAGGGTTCAACGTTCAGGGTTAGGGAAAAGACTGAAATTGGATCCCCGAAATCCTCGTAAAAAATGCGGGTTTTGCCACATCATTGCCAAGTGCCATGTTCCAGATTTGTGGGGATGTGGAAGCGGTCGGTTTTCCCCTACAAAACGTTTACAAAATGGCGTATGAAGATGAGAATATAACCTTTGAACCCATGAACCTTTGAACCCGTGAACGGTTACGGGTTTTGGTTGCTTTTTTGTGATTGTCTTCTAAGATACACCCCAATCGGCGCAAAGCGATTTGACCAAAGGGGTATCGAAATCATGACTACTGTCCATCCCAGTATGCGTGCGGTTGTATTTGACGGAAAGCTCCGATTTCTAAAGGATCATCCGGTGCCTGCGGTACCACCAGGCTGGGCGCGGATCAGCGTACAGAAGGCCGGAATATGCAAAACAGACTTGGAGATGAGGATATAAGGGCTTCAAGGGGATCCTGGGACATGAATTTATTGGGGTAGTCGAACAGTGTGATGATCCGACAGTCTGTGGCGGCATTTGAGCAAGCCACGCAATCAGATGCGCTAAAAGTGTTACTGGAAATGTGAGCAATTTGAATCTTCATCGCAAAGACTACCCCCACATCCTTCTGATAAACCCCTGGATCGACGATTTTGCTGCCTATGATTTCTGGGCAAAACCGCTGGGGCTCCTCACCATTGCAGGCATCTTGCGGATGCACGGCTTTAAGCTGACCTATATTGACTGTCTGGACCGGTTTCATCCACAGATCACGAACACGGTTAATCCAGGCAAGTTTGGCAAGGGGCACTACCTGAAAAGGAAAATCCCGAAACCTGAGAAATTGCGCGATGTCCCCCGCACCTATAGTCGTTATGGCATTCCAGAAGCCTTGGTTCAAAAAGCCTTAAGGGAAAGCCCCAGGCCAGATGCCGTGCTGGTAACTTCACTTATGACTTACTGGTATCCTGGTGTATTTGCTCTCATCAAAATTATTCGGGAGATCATGCCTGAGGTGCCCATTCTCCTGGGAGGCATCTATGCCACCCTTTGCTACGACCACGCAGTTGAGCATGCCGGTGCAGACTGGGTGCTCTCAGGGGAAAGCGAAGCCGAGGTTGTCGAAATTCTTGAGCGCCTTACCGGCTTTGCCAGTGGCCGGCGGTTTCTTCATGATGATCTGGACACCTATCCTTATCCGGCCCTTGATCTCCAACACGCAATCGCCTACATTCCGATCTTGACAGGCCGTGGTTGCCCTTTTCACTGTGCCTATTGTGCGTCAGGGTTTCTGAACCGTCAGTTCAGGCGCAGATCCCCTGAACATGTGGTGGAAGAAATTGCATACTGGCACAAGAAACACGCTGTCAAAGATTTTGCCTTTTATGATGATGCCCTGCTGATTGATGCAGACAGCCACATCATGCCGATCCTTGAAGGGGTAATCAGGCGCGGGATCTCAGTGAGGTTTCACACGCCGAATGCCCTCCATATTAGACCTCTATCCAAGCAAATTGCAAGGCTGCTTTTTCGTGCAGGATTCAAGACGATCCGGCTGGGACTTGAGACAGCATTCTTCAAAAACAGACAATCTTTGGACAGCAAGGTGGGGCCGAGTGAATTTGAGCAGTCAGTCAGTTACTTAAAGGAGGCAGGTTTTGGGGGAGAGTCCATTGGTGCCTATCTCCTTTTTGGCTTGCCAGGACAGGACATTGGGCAGCTTGAGGCGTCTATAAAGATAGTAAGAGCCTGTGGGGTGAAGCCGGTCTTGGCGCAATATTCGCCCATTCCACACACTGCGCTTTGGGGGGATGCTGTAAAGGCGTCGCGCTATGACCTGGCCTCAGACCCCATATTTCACAACAATTCCATCTTTGCCTGTCAAAAGGAACCTTTCTCCTGGGAAAAGATCTCATACCTTAAAAAGCTCACTCAGCCGGAGGGCGATTCTTGTTGAATTGCCTCGCACCGCCGCGTCTGCTCTCCCTAAACTCCCTGAACAAGCTCTTAAGGCGCTGGTAGCGCTCAAATCCCAGGATCTTTCTTGCTTGCAGCAAAAACCGGAAGCGCTCGCCGCCAAGATCGGAACGTGCCTTTTCAAGCTTTTCAAACTGTTCCATAACCGCCATTTCATTCAGCGTCTCTTTTTCAAGGAGATTTTCGAGTTCAAATCGTTCCCTTTCCAGCGTACCCTTAAGATCAATGAGCTTGCGCCGGCTATTGACAAACAGGTCATCCAAATCGCGTTTTTCTTCATTGTTCAGCTCAAGCTGGTTTGACAAGCGTGGTATGAGCCACCATTTGCCGGGAGGTATCTCCTGTGCAATTGAAGCAAGTGGCGCAAACACCCAGATGACTACTAGTATTCCACCCAAGATCTTTCTTAACATGATACACCTCCCCTGTTACGAGAAACGACTTCGCCTTCTATGGAAGGAACCACAAAATCAATAAATTCTTCGTTCAAACCCGGATCAGATTCCCCTGAGATATCCAAACAAAACACTGGAAGGGCATTTTCCGAAAGCTCACTGATCTCCGTCATGAGCCGGTCATCTGCCCACATCTCTTGAGTCAACGAGGCCAACGTGGTTTCCCGTGTTGTTTTCACCGTGATGGATCCATACACCAGGATCATAACTGCTGCCACAGCCACACCTGCCGCAAGAGCACCTCGCCAGATCCAGTACCACGAGCTTGGCCTCCTGGTAGATTCACTGAAAGGTAATTTCACGCGTCTGCCGGGAGCAGGTGTAAAACGCTCTGCCACGTGGCCGAACCGTGCCAGGCTCTGCTCGAAACGCTCCTTTTCGCCCCGGCACAGGGGGCATGCAGCGAGATGATCCTGCACTGAAGCGGGCAGATCCCTCTCGTCCACTACCGCTTGGAGCAACTGATCTTCGTCCAGGTGTGTATCTTCTTGGTCCGTCACGTTTTTCATTCCTCCAGTAATTGAAGCAGTGTTGAGTTTTCTTTAAATTTTTTCAACCCTCGGTACAGATGAGTCTTGACCGTGCTTTCGTTTTTGTCCATAACTTGGGCAATCTCCCGTATGTTGAGATGGTCCATGAACCTTAAGAAAAAGACTTCCCTCTCCAAGCGTGAGAGCATATTTGAGAACGACTTAACCTGCTGCCAGAACTCTTGCCTTATGATGTGATCCAGGGCCCCGGGATCATCTTGTATTTTCACATCTGCCAGATCGGCGTCAGTGTCATCTTCTACGGTTCTAAAAAACCCCAAAACCCGCTTCTTTCGATAAAAGTCTCGTACTCGGTTTATTGCCATACGGAAGAGCCATGTTCGGAATCGTTCAAGGTCCCTTAGTTTTGACAAATTCTCAAAGGCCCTAATGAAAATCTCCTGCGTCAGGTCCTCTGCATCCATGCGTGAGCGGGTACGGTAGTAGACCATGCGGAAGATAGCTTCCTGGAACAGATCCACAAGCTCTTCGAATGCACTCCCATCCCCGTCCCTGGCCCTTTCCACCAGGGACGTTACCCGATACCCGGTGCCCGACGTCCGGGGCTGAGATTGTGCCTGATCTACATGCACCATTATAAGCTTGTCCTACCCGGCCGGCGGGTACCTCTCTTTACACCGTTTATCTGCTCGTGTCGTTATGTTTCAATTTGTAGATATGGCCGCTCGCCCAGTCCTGCTGGTAGTGCAGCCGCGCGCCTTCCCTTGGAGTCAGTACACCGTCGCTCCAGGCCCCTCGCTTGCTTTTCTGGATACGGCGTTGCTCCCGTTCAAGAACGGCTGCTTCCCTGCCTGTCGCCTCACCGCTCACCACGCCCTGCCATATCCTTTTCTGCTGGTTGACCTGTCGATCGGAGATCGGCCCTGCCAGGGCGGCATTGGAACATACGAAAAACGAAACCAACATCCCTGCTGCTACCATTACACCAACCTTCTTCATTT
>JAUVJO010000041.1 GCA_030592345.1 Deltaproteobacteria bacterium | reverse complement strand
GGTCAGCATGATCACCGGAAGTACCTATATTGGCGTTGACCTTGATGGTGAGGCCCTTTCCAATTCCCACGGGATCAAGATTCGTGTGATTAATATTGGCCGGTATGACGGCAGTGCCCTCGGCTACACTGGTTCTGAGAATATCCGGATCGATATTTTCCTTTTGGGCCACCATTCTCATAGCCTCTGTGATAATTCCATTTCTAGCCTGTTCCAACTGTGTCATTTTATTGCCTTAATTTATTGATTTTATAATGTTAATAATAAGTAACATAAAAAATCTTGATATGGACATTTATAAATGAAAAAGACCATAACAAAATTATGAAAATAAAACAAACTCACTTATAGACTTTCACATATCAAATTTCACAAGGCCAGAGGAAGGAGGCTGTATTGTAATACGCCGACGACCGATAACGCTGTGAAATTTGATATGTGAAAGTCTATCGAAAACAAAACATGATTGTAAGGATTACCGGGTAGCCTTGACTCTTTGTTTTCAATTGGGTATCGTTCGCAAATTTTATGTTTTTACAGACTTGCACATATTAAATTTCACAAGGCCAGAGGGAGGAGGCTGTATTGTAATACGCCGACGACCGATAACGCGGTGAAATTTAATATGTGCAAGTCTGTAGTACTAATATTTCAATAGGAGACAAAAATGAAAGAGAATAATCTTTTGTTACTGGATGCTTTGGGACAGAGTGCCTGGTATGACAACATAGATCGACGTATAATTGAAAACGGAGATATTCAAAAG
The DNA here is from genome assembly GCA_030592345.1 of Deltaproteobacteria bacterium. GTDB lineage: Bacteria > Desulfobacterota > Desulfobacteria > Desulfobacterales. The sequence continues at coordinate 13,153 of JAUVJO010000041.1, read as the reverse complement.
CTCTTTGATATGGGGATTAGAGGGGTTACTTCTAATCCGAGCATATTTGAAAAGGCAATAATAGGATCTCCGGTATATGATGATTCCATACGAGAGCTGAGCCGAGCAGGAAAGTCGCCAGTGGAAATATATGATATCATAACTATACAGGATGTTCAGGCTGCTGCTGATTTGTTATCAACGACTTATAGTAGAACTCAAGGGAGGGATGGTTATGTAAGCCTTGAGGTGCTTCCAGAATATGCATACAATGTGGATAAGACTATTGATAATGCAAGAAAAATACACAAAGAAGTGGCAAGACCAAATCTTATGATTAAGGTTCCGGGAACCAAGGAAGGGCCAGAGGCTATCAGGGTGTTGACCAGAGAGGGGATAAACGTCAATGTTACCCTTCTGTTCTCTTTGGAGCATTATGAATCAAGTGCAAATGCCTATATAGATGGGTTGAAAGACAGACTAAAGGACGGAAATCCTTTAGATAATGTTGCTTCAGTTTCAAGTGTTTTCATTAGCAGAGTGGACACGTGGGTAGATAAGCTATTAGATGATCTTAATGAAGATAGCCTCAAAGGAAAGATAGCAGTCGCAAATACTAAGATAATATACGAAAGATTCAAGGAATTGTTTTATGGTGATGTTTTTGGAGAGGCTAGCTCCAAAGGTGCACAGATTCAGAGGGTGCTTTGGGGCAGCACCAGCACAAAGAATCCGGATTATGTTGATGTGAAGTATGTCGATGAATTAATTGGAAAAGATACAATAAATACAATCCCTCACAATACGCTTGAGGCATTTTTGGACCATGGTACTCCGAGGCTTACCATCGAAGAGAATCTGAATAATGAAAGGACTTATCTGAAAAGGTTAAGGGATCTGGGAATTGATTTAAATGCAATCTGTGACGACATACAGCAACAGGGCGTCGAGGCATTTTCCGAATCATTTAACCAGTTAATCAAGGCAATTGTCAATAAGTCAACTGCCACAACAGGTCGTATCTAACAGTTGGGGGGAGACAACAACTCTTCCGCATCCTTCTGGAAGAAAGAAAGTGAGCTAAAGTGCCTAAAGTGTCTAAAGTGAGCTAAAGTTAAGGACTTGAAAAAACAGTTTTATTACTCGTTTGTCTTTAACTTTAGGCACTTTAGCTCACTTTAGTTCACTTTAGGCACTTGATTTACTCCAATACTCCACAAGTGTGGCGCAAGTCGTTTCAAAAACATGCATCCCCCTACCCCACGAGTTCGGAAATACGAACTAGTTTAATTTGTTGCTTAATATTAGGAAGTTCCTCTTTTAGAATTTGCAGCGTAACGGGATATGGGTGCCCAATCCCGATAGCCTGTCCGCGTCTTTTTGCAACAGTAACAAGCCGTTTGATTTGAAATCTAATTGCATCAGCTTCTTGAATGTGGTCCAGGAAGACTTGGCGGCGTGCAAATTTAAGGTTAAAGATTTTTGCTGTCTGGGCGCAACACGACTTGGGGCTGGTGAGACTGTCTACAAAAAAGAGACCGCGCTTTTTTAAGATCGTAAAAATCTGGCGCATCTTTGCTGAATCTTGGGTAAGCCTGGACCCCATGTGATTATTAACACCTACGATATAAGGAACCGCATCGAGGTTGTTGCGCAGTTGTTCCAGGAGTTCGTCAGGGCTCATGGAAGTAACCAGCGCCCCTTCTCCAGGGTTCACCTTGGGATATTGCAAAGGTTCCATTGGAAGGTGAAGCAGGACATCTCGTCCGCTATTATGAACAGCAGAGGCTATTCTCTTATGATAAGGGCTGTAGGGAAGTACGGAAAAAGATAAATTACCATCTAGTTCCAAGAAGTTAGCGGCCATCTCTGTGTCGTATCCCATGTCATCAATGATAATAGCGACCAGAGGAAGACTCTGTGGTGGTGGTGAGGGGGCAATTTCTTTTTTTTCAAATACGACAAACACGAGGCGATGTGTGAGGTGTCCGTTGACCGATATTTCGACGACTAAGTTCCGGTCAAGTCCAAGGCTGAACCGGACAGCTTGTTTTGGAATTATTTTGCTAAGTTGTTGTGAGAAGAGATCTTCTATGCGTTGCTCTGGCAGGGGTTCTTGGAGACGGATTTCAATGTCAGAGTAGGTCCAATGGTCATCATTGTCAGTTTTGGTTTCTACGAAGTTGAAAAGCACATCCTCGGCAGGGACTTTCAATGCCATCAGCGCAGTATAAATGCGTTTATCCAACTCCTTGACCGTTGCTTCTGTACCATGGGAAACATGTGTTTCATAGACTGGTATTGGAAAACGGCGAACAGGCTGGGATTTGAATAAGCCAAGCCTCCAATAAGCAAAGATTGCCACAAGTACAAAAACCGCGGCCAGAGGTAGGACAATAAGTGTAATCCGCTTTTTTCGCGATGTGTTTTTTTGGGCCCGTATTGTAGTTTCTGTGTTCCTGCGAGTTGCCATGGGTTTGGATTATTGAAGGGCCCTCTTTGAAAAGATCTGCCAACTGATTAGGATATCAAGTGCTCTGCGAACCTGATTATCCTTGCTTAGGAGTTCTTTAACGACGTCTGAGGGTTCTTGGTCGGGGAGTTTCAGCCCTCTCATTTGTTTAATTGTTTCTTCCTTTTCCTCTTCCTCGTCCTCTTCTTCTGTTTTATGCTGTGGTTCCGCAGAGATATGGTTTTTGAGATCTTTCTCGTGCATCTGGTGCTTTTCCGACTTTTCAGTTTTATGAACAAATCTTTCCTCTACTACCACATCCGGTGTGATTCCTTTAGCCTGTATTGCTTGACCTTTTGGGGTGTAATAACGAGCTATTGTGAGTTTCAAACCAGACCCGTCTCTCAAGGGCTCAACAGATTGGACCGATCCTTTCCCAAAAGAGGTAGAGCCCAGAATAACTGCACGCCCGTGATCTTGCAACGCCCCGGCCACTATTTCCGATGCGCTCGCACTGCCTTCATTTATCAGCAGAACAATCGGATAAGAACGTTCTTTTTTGTTGGGATGGGCCGAATAAGTCTTTGCTTGTGACTCTACCCTTCCCTTGATAGAGACAATAGACCCTTCTTCAAGAAAGAGGTCTGCAATCTTAACGCATTGGTCAAGCAGGCCACCTGGATTGTCCCTAAGATCAAAGACCAGGCCTTTGAGGGGTGTTTCACCTGATTCCAGTTCCTTGAGGGCGGATTTTGCGTTATCAAACGTGTTGTCATTAAAGTTTGTAATGCGAAGGTAACCATAGCCGGGTTTGAGTACATAGCAGTGGACGCTATCGAGTGGAATCACGTCACGCAAAAGGGTGAAATCCATTGGCTCTGCTATTCCTTCCCGTCTGATGGTAATTACCACCGTGGTCCCCTTTTTCCCTCTGATTTTCTTGACCGCTTCCCACAACTTCATGTCTTTGGTGATTTCTCCGTCAACCTTGATGATCTTATCCCCGGATTTGATATCTGATTTGTGAGCAGGGGTTCCCTCGATGGGGGAAACAACCGTCAGGACATGATCTTTCATTGTTATGACAATGCCAATACCGCTGAATTCTCCCTTGGTGTCTATCTGGAGTTCCTTGTACAAGTCGGCTGATAGAAACGTGGAATGTGGATCAAGAGACCGTAGCATTCCCTGGATAGCACCGTGAATAAGGTCTTTTGAGTCAACAGGATCAACATAGTTTTTTTCTACAATATCAAGAACATCGCTGAAAGTTTTTAGCTCTTCGTACATCTTGTCTGTCTCTGCCGACAGGTTGTGATATATCCCGTTGGTTGCAACCCAGAGCAGACCAGACAACAGAAGAACTATACTGATGGTTCCCTTGAGTCGTTTTGATAAGACAGGCATAAACCCTCCCTTTTTAATTTGAAAACGTCTCGGAATTACTACAACTCTTTGTAATTATATGTTTTTCACTTATTCGTCGGTTTTAGGTTGCCGGATAACGGTAAACTTTATATATCATGGTTAAAGCAGTTAATAAACCAGGAATTTTCACCTATTTTTTGAACCACGAAACCGGATTGAGTGGTTTTCCGTAATGACGAATCTCAAAATAGAGGCCCGGGCTACCAAGAGCAGCAGTATCTCCAACTGTGCCAACTATATTGCCGGTTTCGACCGACGCTCCTTTTTCCATAAGAAGTTGATCAAGGTGTGCAAAAAGTGTGTAATAGTGTTCACTATGGTCGATTATCATCATATTGCCATATCCCTTAAACCAGCTTGCGTAGATCACCTGCCCGTCAAAAACCGCCCTGACAGGGGAGTCAATGTCTGCTTTGATCTTTACGCCGCTTCTAAAGTTTTTGGTATTATAAGGCCCTTTATTCATGTAATACCCAAAATGTTCCACAAGATTGCCATGAACTGGCATAGGCAGAGAACCTTTTAACGCAAGAAACGCACCAGCCTTCTTGCCTGTTCTTGCTGAAGGGGGCTTGACTTCCCCTTCCAGGGCTCCGAAGGTTTTATCGAGTTCTTTGGCAGCTTTTTTTAAAGATTCGATCGAGGCAAGGATGAGGCTCTTTTCTTTGCGAATTTTTTCAAGTAGCTCTGCTCTTTTTTTCTTATTTTGCGCTATTGTTTTTTTTTCTTCCTGACACTCCTTCAAGAGGCGGTCTTGTTCTATTTTTTTTGCTGTTAATTCCCGAGAAAGGGTGTCAAGGAGTTCTGTTTGATTCTGAAGCCTGTCCCACAACTTGGCGTCGCTGTCCAGTACACGTCCCAGCGCATCGCGTCTTTGCCAGAGGTCGAAAAAAGACTCGGCAGAAAAAATAATAGGGGCAACACCCAACTTGCCAAGCTTATAGAAAGCAGCCAGCCTCTGCATTGCATGTGTCTCCAGCATGTGTATGTCTTCATGCAAAGCCTCTTTGTCTGCATCTAAGGTCTTGATTTGACTTTGTAGTATGTCCATTTCATGTATAATTTTTCTCAAGGTTGCTCGTGATTTATTCAGCTCAAGGTTAAGATCTTCAATTTCTTGGATAACCGCGGCTTCGTCAACCTTAATCTTTACCATTTGTTTCTCGGCACCAGATATCTTTTTCTCGACAGCCTTGATTCGGGCACGCTCCTGTTTAGTTCTCTCTCCTGGCTCCCCGGTAGAAGGATCGGCTATTACAATCTCTCCGGAGATCAAAAAGACTAATAGAACAAGGATTACGAGCGCAAGAAGCTTTTTAGAGACAAATATGATCCGAACCATCCTACGAACATCCCTGCTGCGAGCAAAGCCGCGCACCATGTAAATGAAATAAAGCGGATATCACAACTCGATAACAATGCATCCGGCGTTTGAATTCTGGCAATTAAAAACTTGAATGAACCGAACAACAGAACCAAAGCAACCAGACCACCCAGAAGACCTTCAATCAGATTCTGGACATAGAAAGGGGTTTTGATAAAGGCATCAGTTGCACCGACCAGCCTCATGATTTCAACCTCTTCGCGCTTGGCATAGAGCGTGAGCCTGATCGTGTTAGCGCACACAAAAACAGTGATTGCAATAACAAGTCCACCTATAATGAGGCTCGCCAGCCTGAAGAATCCTATAAACCCGGAAAACCGGTTGAACCAGGTCTCACCGTACCCGAGATCTTCAACCTCAGGAAACCCTCTTAGTTGACTGGCCAACAGGTCCAGGTTCTCAGGGGTTTGGGCTCCGTGAACCAACTGGAGTTCAAAGGAGGCGGGCAAAGGGTTTTCCCGCAACCCTTCCAATAGGGAGAGGCGGTGTTTCATCTGCCTTCTCAATCTGGCCATTGCCTCATCCTTTGAGACGTAAGTGACCTCCTCCACGCCGTTTAGTTTGGCAAAGCTCTGTCGAAGGGATTCGACCCATTCTTCAGACAGCTCATCTTTTAGATAGGCCACAACACGGACATCCTGCTGCCAGGAATGTATTAAAGCACTTATATTTACATATAGCATTGCAAAGACCCCTATGACCAGAAGGGAGAAAGCAATCGTTGCCGTGGCTGCCAAGTGCAGGTACGGGCTGGTAGAGATGTTTCTTCTTACCCTCTGGAAAATTGAAGATAGCTTTGTAAGATTCATGACTTGGTTTCACCTTCTAAGCGGCCCTGGTTCAGAAACACGATGCGTGCCCGGGCCTTGTCAAAAAGGCGACTGTCATGGGTCGCCACAATGATGGTGGTGCCTCGCGAGTGGAGTTGTCTTAGCAGGCCAAAGACCATATCCGCAGCATCCGTGTCCAGGTTACCTGTTAGTTCGTCTGCCAGCAGGATAAAAGGGTTACTCACAGCAGCTCTGGCAATGGCCACACGCTGCTGCTCCCCGCCTGACAACCTCGGCGGGTAGGCATGAATGCGATCCTCCAGGCCGACCATTCGAAGGACATGGGGCACTTTCTTTCGGATGTGGCGTATATCTTGGCCTGTTGTCTCTAAGACTAACGCAATATTTTCATAGACTGTATAGCTGTTGATCAGCCGAAAATCTTGAAAAACGAAACCCATGCTTCGTCTGAAAAGAGGGATTTTTGCACGACGGATTCGCTGGAGATTGATGCCGTTTACCAATATCTGCCCCTCTGAGACCGCCTCTTGCAGAAAAAGGAGCCGCAAGAGCGTGGTCTTGCCTGCACCGCTCGGGCCGGTAATGAAGACGAAGTCGTTCTTTGTCACAGTGAGGTTGATGTCGTTAATGGCTGTTTGAGACCCGTAACGCTTGTGTACATGAAACAGTTGGATAACAGGTTCTGCTCCTGTGCCTGTGATCATAGTGCGTTCACCCCCCACACTTCAATACCGGAAAACAAAAAGCACGAAGCTTACAACAAAGAAAAGGCGTACCTAAATTCTGTATTGATCTATTATAGCGTTCTTGTTATAGATAACACAAGTGCAAGGGGTGCCGACAACGGTTTTCCTCGCACCCACGGCCTCCGCTGAACACGTGTAGAATAGGGCTTCTTCCAGTTCAGCGGGGGTTTTTTTGTTAGGTCGTCGGCAATAAATCACATCCCCTAAGTGGAGTTGCTAATATTCACCGCAGAGAACGCGGAGGCCGTAGACGAATGAGATTATAATGTTTTTTCCTCGCCATATCGTCATTTTTGGTACCAAAAATGACGCCATGATGTCGCCATGTGCGTCTATTTAAATCGCTCTTTTTGACCCCCAAAATGCCATTATAGGGCCATTATAGGGCCAATATTGGCCCATATTTCCAAATTATTTTTTGATATCAGCAATATAGCTTGGCCCGACCCCTATTTCCAACGGTTGCACTATTTTCAATCCTTCACAAGTCGAAATTTTCCGTCCTGGACCTTGATGAGTATGACATCGTCAAGAGAAAGACCGTTGTGGTCCTCGGGGGACATATTGTAGATACCGCTGAGGCCCACGTAACCTTTGGTGTTTTCAATGGCATCCCGAATAGCGGCAGGATCGTCCCCAGCCTTTTTCAGGGCCTCGACAACGATATTGGCGGCATCCGCACCGTAAGAAACCATCACACCGGGTGCCTTGTAAGCCTTGGTGTACTCAGGCACGAACTCGGAAATAAGGGCCTTTTGCGGGTCAGTGTCGGCAAGTTCGTCAGCTACATAGATTTTTGTGGCAGGCATCATGACATCTTCTGCGGCTGAGCCTGCAATCTTAATGAACTGATAGTTTGCTTCACCGTGGCACTGGAAAAGAGGCACCTTAAAATCGAGTTCCTGCATGTTCTTGGCTACAATCGGGCCTGCAGGACCAATGGTCCAGCACAAAATGGCCTGTGGGTTCTTGGTGCGCAGATTAACAAGTTGTGGTTTCATGTCTACGTCTTTGCCGCCAAAGCTTTCGATGCCAACGATATTGAGGCCATATTCAGGGGCGAGCTTTTCGGCGTTTTTTAAACCGTCCTTGCCAAATCCTCCCTGAACATACATGAATCCGATATGTTTAAGACCATGATCCTTCATGTACGTAAAGACACGACCCATGGCGTGACTGGCACGGTAAGGTGATTTAAAGACCCAATGAGTTGGTGGTTTGTCCACAATCACGTCACTTCCGCAGTGCATGAAGGCGGGAATCTTGGCCGAGTCGAGATAAGGTTTAATAGCCATGCCCACACCGGTTTTGACGGGGCCGATAATTACTGAAACCTTTTTCTGCTCTACCAGTCGCTTGGCGGCAAGTAATCCCTTGGTTGGGTCGCCTTCTGTGTCAGCCTCAATAAATTCGATATTTCGGCCATTAATACCACCAGATGCATTCACTTTATCAAAGACAAACTTGCAACTGTTTTTCTGATCAATACCGATATGTGCCCACGGACCGGAAAGGGCAAACAAACCGCCGAGCTTGATCGGTTCTGCTGCCATTGCCGTATTACTAAGGGCTACAAGCCCAACAACGAGAAAAAAAGCCACCAAGATTTTTATCAAACGATCCATGATTTCCTCCTTTTTTGTGTTAATTGAATCAACAAAGCTGCCAGCCATCTTGAGTCAGATCAAAATGACCTGCAGCCAAAATCCACAATATTGTATATCACCTCCTTAGCGATTAGATATAGACGTCCCGCGAACGGAATTGTTTTGAAAGATGAACATCGAACATCGAACATCGAACATCGAACGTCCAACATCGAATGAAAAAACAAAAATACAATACCGAATATTCAACCACGCCAAGGCGTGGTTGGACGTTCGATGTTCATCTTTTTCAGTAGTCCATCCGGTGAAAAAAATAACTCAGCGCTTATGGGCCACGCCCCTGAATTTTAATCCCCCAAATAAGCCGCTATTACCATGTCATCGTTTTGAATCTCCGCAGGTGAGCCCTGGGCCAACTTTTCGCCATAATTGAGCACCACGATCACATCGGAAACACGCATCACAAAATTCATATCATGCTCTACTAAGAGAACGGTCATTCCTGATTCCTTGAGTTTGAGTATAAGGTCACCCATCTCCTCTGTTTCAGAGTTATTCAGCCCGGAAACCGGCTCATCCAGAAGAACCAGCTTGGGATGACTCACGAGTGCCCGTGCCAATTCCAGTCGCTTTTGGTCTCCGCAGGGAAGAGACGAACCAGGCTGGTTTTGTTTGCCGGCCAGATTGACAAAGCCGAGCATCTCCATGGCCCTGTTGCGAACCTCTTTTTCCTCGCGCTTGACTTTCAGCGTTCGGGCCAGACATGCAATGAACCCGGCGGATGTGCGGCAGTGAGATCCGACCATAACGTTTTCCAGGGCCGACATATTCTGAAAGACCTGAAGATTTTGAAAAGTCCGAGATATTCCCAGGTAGCTGACCTGGTGTGGCCGGATACCCGAAATATTCTTGCCCTCGAAAAGGATTTCTCCCGCACTTGCCATGTAGATACCGGTAATCACATTTAGCAGCGTGGTCTTGCCAGCACCATTCGGACCGATCATTGCAGTAATGGTCCCCCGATCAACACGGAAAGAGACATCCATCAGGGCCATGATGCCACCAAAGGACTTGTTGACATTAGCAACCTCCAGCATGGCCTTGGCCCGTTTCATGGTGCACATTTCTCAAGTTATAGGTTTTCAGATAAATAATTTCACGGCGTTATCGGTCAAAATCCTCGACAACGTACCCCAACGTACGCCTTACTCGGATTTCTCCCTCTGGTCTTGTGAAATTAATTATCTGAAAACCTATAGCTTCGCTTCGCAATTGGAATGATAGAATAATGGTAACCGTTCACGGGTTCAATGGTTCATGGGTCAATTAAAAGAATGGAGGTCAGAAATCAGAGATCGGAGGTTTGGCTTCTGACTTCTGATCTCCGACTTCTGAACGGTGAACTCTGAACCTGCGAACGCCTGCGCTTTAATAAACCCGGGATCAACCCTTCGGGAAAAAAGATCATCACGAGCATTAAGATAAGGCCAAGAGCAACTACATTGAATTTCTCGATCACATGCAGGACCTCAGAAAGAAGAATGAGTAGCGTTGCACCGAAGAGAGAGCCCCAAACGCTGCCTATTCCCCCAACAATGACCATGATCACTACCTGGATGGAGTACATAATGTCACACGACTTGGGCGTTATCACGGTTATATAGTGGGCGTACAGACTCCCTGCCAGGGAGGCAAACACGGCACTGAGAACAAATACCTTGACCTTGTATCTATGAGTGTTAATCCCCATAGTATTGGCAGCCACCTCGCTATCATGTATGGCTTTCATGGCCCTGCCCACCCGGGAGTTGACTAGATTGAATGAAACGATCAGCGTGAGTAAACAAAGACTCCATACCAGACAGTAGAATCTCAGGTCAGAGTTGAAATAAAAATCACCCACCGCCAGATATGGTACGCCTGCCATTCCATTAGCACCACCAGTAACAGAATCCCACTCCACCAGCACGATCTCAAAAATGATGTTAAAGCCCAAAGTCGCCATGACCAGGTAGTTCCCTTTCAGTTTCAGGGTCGGGATGCCGATCAAATAGGCGACGGCCCCTGTAAAGAGCATGGCGAAAAGAATGATGACCCACGGGATGAGCCATCCGGGAAACCAGGACGGGAACCAAACGGACAGGCCAAAAGAGGTCGTCAATATGGCCGAGAAGTAGGCACCCATGCCGAAAAAGGCCGCATGTCCTATGGAAATCTGCCCCGCATATCCTATCAAGAGATTTAGCCCAACCACCAGGATGGTGTTAAGGCCGATAAGATTTACGACCAATAAGTAGTAACTGCTCCTTATGAGAAGGGGCAGGAAAACCAAAGTAAAGGCCAGGATCAAGAGATAACAGGTATTGGCATTTTCTCTGAATCCGAAAGGTTGCATTTAGACCCTCTCCGTCTCAGGCTCTCCCAAAAGGCCGCTGGGCCGAATGAACAGGACCAGTAATAAAATAATAAAGGCGACTGCATTCTTGTAGGCCGATGAAATGAGGCCTGCCGCCAGGGACTCCATCACCCCGAGGAGCAATCCGCCCAAGACGGCTCCAGGCATGCTGCCATAACCTCCAAGCACGGCAGCGGAAAAACCCTTTAGACCCAACATGAAGCCCACATCATAAGATGTAGTGGTGATCGGGGCAATGATGATGCCTGCCACGGCCCCCACGGCCCCGCTCATGGCAAAAGAGAGAAGGATCATGCGGTTGACACTGATGCCGGCCAGCGCTGCTGCCCGTCGGTTGCAACAAGCAGCCCTCATGGCCTTACCTGTAATGCTCTTTTTGAAAAAAAAGTGGAGTGCAGTGACAACCGAAATCGTGATTGCGAAAACCCACAGGTTCTGGGGCACTATGGTTGCCCCGAGGATATGGATCGGCTCGTTGCCGGAAAAGGGGGGGAGCACGAAGGGATCTGATCCCCAGACGATCAAGGCCAGCCCTTTGATAAAGATCGAGGCACCAATAGTAATAAAGATCAGGATCACCACCTGTTGTGATCTGGCCGTACGGATCGCTGACCTCTCAAACAGGGCACCTATCAACGTTACGGTGATAATAGCTGAAGGTATTGAAACGGCCAGAGGGATACCCGCGAAGGTGTAGAAGGTCGCCGTGATCATCCCACCCAGGGTAATAAACTCACACTGGACCAAATTCATGATCCCGCTGGCATTATGCACGACACCGAATCCTATGGCGATGAGCGCATATATGCTTCCCGTGGTGAGGCCGGAAAAGACAAATTGTGAGAAATTGTCAAGCAAAGTCATAACACAAAAAAGCCGCGGCTTCCAAGGAACTGCCCGCGGCTTTGATTCACCCATATGTTTGAGACTCAGCGCTGGATGCGGACAGCCCCCTTTTTTCTGTGCTGCCACCACCAGCACCAAGCGTTTTCAACCTGACCCAGAAGAAAGTGCCTCATCATGGTGCAATCGATTAGCAAAATGTCTGCGGCTTGTCAAGAACGAATCAACTTCTGCGCTAATCGTTTCTATTGTCTTTTTAAGCTGAAGTATTAGAGCCTTTGACGGCTTTTCTTGGCGAAAACATGGATGTATGGTATGAAAACCGCCGAGACGGGGAACCTGTAGACTTTCACATATTAAATTTCACAGCGTTATCGATCGTCGGCGTATTACAATACAGCCTCCTCCCTCTGGCCTTGTGAAATTTAATATGTGAAAGTCTATATAGCCCCCCCCAATTGCAATAATGTGTTAAGGGTAACCTGTCAGTATATGATGAAATCCCCTGGAGGTCTGTATGAGAGCGCTCGATGAACATGTCCTGAAGGTGACGAAAGAGATTGTGGCCAAGTTTATAGAGGTGGGCCGTGTGTCTCCTGCCTCTTTTGATGAAACGTTTAAGAACGTTTATAGGAGCGTCAAGGAGGCAATATTAGACCACAATGTCGAAGAAGAGGAATAGGTTTTCAACTACGGTCATAAACACTCATCGCAAGCACACGTTGGTGGGCAGGCATGAAAAGGCCTCATAAATACGTCTACTTATCCTTATTCGCTATGGTCCTGTCAATTCCGAATAATGCCGGAGCAGAACCAGGCAAAGCCGTTCGACCCATAACTCCATCCAGCGAGGCGTCTAAGCTTGAGCTGCAACCGCACCGGACAAAGCGTCTGGCCGGACCTGAGGGTTTACAGTCAAAGGACAGTGCAAAGGCCCTTTCAGTCAATTCCATCGGCATGAAGTTTGTGCTGATCCCTGCGGGGAGTTTCGTGATAGGAAGCCCACCGGAAGAGGCGGGCAGGGGGGATGATGAGACCCAGCACAGGGTCACCTTGACAAAGGGGTTTTACATGGGTGTTACGGAAGTCACCCATGGGCAGTGGCGCCAGATTATGGGCAACAACCCGTCGCACCTCCAGGAGTGCGGGGACGATTGCCCGGTGGAGTTTGTCTCCTGGAATGACTGCCAGGAATTTATCCGCCGCCTAAACCACCTGGAAGGGGGCAACAGGTACCGTTTGCCTACAGAGGCCGAGTGGGAGTATGCCTGCCGGGCTGGGAGCAAAATGGCCTTTGCCAGCGGCAGCATAACAGAGACTGGCTGCGGCCATGAGCCCAATCTGGCCACCATGGGATGGTACTGTGGAAATTCCGGTAAAAAACCGCACCCTGTGGCGCGAAAAAAACCGAACGTCTTTGGGCTTTATGACATGCACGGAAACATTTGGGAGTGGTGTGAGGATTGGTATGGCGCATACCCTTCAGGCCATGTCACAGACCCGACTG
>JAUVJO010000009.1 GCA_030592345.1 Deltaproteobacteria bacterium | reverse complement strand
TTTTGGGGTTCTCGTTATACGTTATTTGGTTGCGCTGCTCGTTTGCGGCTTGCGCCTTGAGAACAGTACGTCTACCGTCTGTCGGTTGCGCTGCTCCCAATCCGTAACCGCTCTACGAGTCCCGATACGAGTTGCGCAACCGCAACCGTTTGGCTCAAACCGAAATCCAGAAAAGATTTTCTAAGAGATATTGGTTTATTTACCCCAAAAACATTATCTGAAAAGCTATAAGAAGCAAATAAAGGGCCAACCAATCGCTCCTCGTGCCAAGTTAAATTCGAGTCGTTGGGGTTCCCGGTCAAGGGGGATGTAATTCGATAAGGTTGTAGATTCTTCAGAACTCAAGGATGAGACATAGACCTTCACATATGAAATTTCACAAGGCCAGAGGGAGGAGGCTGTATTGTAATACGCCGACGACCGATAACGCTGTGAAATTTAATATGTGAAAGTCTATAGAAAAGCTGGTTGCCGCCAAGCGAAGAGGGGAAGAGTTGGATCGAGGGTTACGTATTGAGTGTAATGGGGGACGGGCATAAATATATAAATAATTATGATTTTAAAAAAAGTTACTTATTTATCTCCGTCCCCAGCAGTCTGGTAATTCTGTCCCGGGGCTTGCGGTATCCGGCTAACGCGCCCAGTAGGACCTGGTAGTCAAATACCTCACCGCCAATGTTCCGCCGCATCTGCGCAATGGCGTTCAACGCATTTCACCTCGATTCAAATCATAGTATGTCCATTAGACGTGGACATACTATACAATAAATTGGTAATGGTCAAGCCTTTCCTTCAGAACTTGCTTGACGTTAAGTTTGTTGAAGCCCCTGCGCCAGGTGAACCGTGTCGTTGGGTGTGAGAAATAGCTTCTTGACATAGTATCAATTCGTGATATTATATTGTTATGAACAAAAGACAGCGGCAAACCCTTAAGCGCATATTCGAAAGGCCTGAACGTACGGATATTTCTTGGCTGGATATTGAATCTTTGTTTATCGCTTTTGGGGCTGATATTTCAGAAGGTAGAAGCTCGCGTGTACGGGTTGCACTCAACGAGGTTCGGGCTGTATTTCATAGGCCACATCCAAAGCGGGTTACCAACAAGGGGGCCATAAAATCAGTCCGTAGATTCCTGCAAGAAGCGGGGGTGAAAGCATAATGGAATATAAAGGATATTTTGCAAAGGTTGAATTTGATGATGAGGCTAATATTTTTCACGGAGAAATCATCAATTTGCGAGATGTAATCACTTTTGAGGGTGAAACCGTTGCAGAATTGCGGAAAGCATTTCATGATTCAGTTGAAGATTATCTTGAATTTTGCACTGAGAGAGGAGAAGATCCCGAAAAACCTTATTCTGGTAAATTCATAGTACGTGTAGATCCAGAGCTTCATAAAACAATTGCCATTCAAGCACGAAAAAACGGGAAAAGCCTTAACGCATGGGTGAATGAAACTCTTCAAAAGAATATAAAGGATCTTTCCTCTTGACAAGAGAAAAAGGGGTTGTTTGACAAACAAAATTCGTGTATCCGTTGAATCTTATTCTTGAAAGGAACTTTCTATGGCCTTGATAGTATCTACAACGAAAGCGCTTTATCTTAAAGCCTATAGCGTTTTTGGCTTTGATTCGTAAATAGAAAGGAGGGAGTGCAATGAAACAAATTGTAGCGATAATTGTGGGAGCGTTTGTTATAGCGGCCATTCTCATTGGGGGTCTCTCAGGAATGATTGAATCCCATCAAGGGCCTCAACATGAGCGCACAGAGGTGACTCAAAGAGCAGGTTCACACTGAGATCATAACCTGAGCACGCCATTTGCAAATTAGTTTTCGTCATAACATATTGATAGCATAGCCTTTTTGTGCCGTCATGGGCCCGGTAACGAAAGGAGAAAGGACAGCCAAAGAGAGAAGGTACAGATTGCCTGGATGACTTACTTATTTACAAATGGATGTCCCGGTTGGTTCCCAGACCTTGAATTTCGCCTTTTGAGAGAACTCGAACCATACCGCTAAGGAGTCATGATGGCGCGCTTTCGTGAGCTTAAGTCCCAAGTTTTCGGCGTGTTGGGGGCCGTCGACTGGGAGGATAAATTGGAGTCGCTGCTGGTACTTCCCCCAAAACAGCTCATAGGCCCTCTTTTTTCTTTCCTGCTGCACCCGCCTGAAATCAAATGGCACGCCGTTACGGCTTTCGGCGTGATCGTGCCCCGGATGGCGGAACAAAATATTAGTGACGCCCTGAACGTGATGCGCCGGTTCTTGTGGAACATGCAGAGAAATTCCTCCAATTCTGGGTGGGGGATTTCCGAATCCATGGGCGAGGTCATGGCTCAAAGCGAACGTCTGGCCAAAAGATTCCATAAGCAGATCGTCTCCTACATCCAGAACCCCGACTGCTTCGGCTTCGGCAACAATTATATAGAACACCCGCAGCTTCGGCAGATGGCGTACTGGGGTCTGGGGAGGCTCTCCCAGGCAAGCCCTGAGTTTACGGCCAAAGCCGCGCCCGACCTGCTTCAGGCCCTGCCTGGGGAAGGGGACGCATCAAAAGCGCTCATCTGCTGGACCCTTGGCTCCCTCAGGGCAAAAGAGGCCCAAAGTGCCCTGGAAGAACTCGTTGACTCCACAAGCGAATTGGAACTGTACCGGAACAGAAGGCTCACGAGGGTAACCTTGGGCGCAATGGCCAAAGAGGCGCTTCAGGCCATACAGTACAGGTCCAGGTCTTGAACTTCGGAATTCGTGCCAAAATGAGGCATTAAAGTGGCCTTCTTTGGGGAAGATCGTGTTTCTAAGAAATGGAATAACTGATCGGAAAAAACCAATTGTGAACAAAGCGAGCTAAGTTATGAAATAATCTGTTGACATTATAGGGGGTTATCTCTGCTTGACCCAATATATGCACTATGATATCGTCATTTGCAGAAGCGAATACCTATCAATTACTTCATTCAGGAGGATGCTAATGGCAAAATCAAGGGACACCAGGAAAGATGCTAAAAAGAAGCCAGCCAAATCAGCAAAGGAAAAGAAGAAGAAAAAGCACGATAATAAAAAGGAGAGATAGTATTTGCAACCGTGATTGCCTATTCGAAACCGATTTGGGGTCATAGTCGGGGTCGGTTATTGCATGCCGAAAATCGCGTCTCTCGCACTACATGTTGCATTGCCAATAGCAATTTGCAGGAGGACTTGCTTTGGCAGGAGTGAGAATTTTGCCACTAGAGCATCTATTTTCTCCCATAAAACTCGGTTCTATGCTGGTCAAGAACCGTCTTGTTATGCCTCCAATGAGTCTCAATTTCGGAGTAGACGAAGATGGATGTGTGACCGAACAACATTGGGAATACCTGGCAGCAAGGGCTAGAGGAGGCACAGGGATGATCGTGGTTGGAGGTGGTGCTGTTCATCCTTTCGGGCTGGATCTTCCCCGAATGCCTCCAATCTGGTCTGATCGTTTCATTGGTGCCCTTGGCAAGATGACCGAAGTAATACACAGGTATGACACAAAGTTTGGAATGCAACTTTTGCACGGTGGTCGTCAGGCATATCTTGGTGAAAAAGTGGCTCCCTCGCCGATTCCTGCCCTTGCTGTTGTAAAGGGTGTACCCAGAGAGCTGACGCATGCAGAGATAAGGGAATTAGTAAATGCATATGGAGATACTGCCTTAAGATGCCAACGGGCAGGATTCGATTTTGTGGAGATACACGCGGCTCACGGCTATCTGATAACAGAGTTTCTGGCCAGCAATTCAAATCTTAGACAAGATGAATATGGTGGTTCCTTTGAAAACCGAATAAGGTTATTGATTGAGATCATAGAAGACATTAAGACTAAGACTGGACCTGGATATCCGATCGGGGTCAGAATCAATGGTGAGGACTATGTTGAAGGTGGATGGACACTTACAGATACCAAAAGACTAGCGCCACTACTCGAACAGCTCGGAATTGATTGGCTTCATATCTCGGCTGGCATATATGGTTCAATGCCAGTCACAATTCCCTCAATGTACTCTGATCATGCCTGCTTTCTACATCTGGCCGAAGAAATTAAGAAGTCAGTATCTATCCCTGTCATAGCAGTCGGGCGGATCAAGAATCCGGAGTTGGCCGACCGCATAATAAGAGAAGGTCGAGCCGATATGGTTGCCATGGGGCGGGCCCATTTGGCTGATCCGGAACTTGCCAAGAAGGCATTTGAAGGCCGTATTGCAGATATCAGCCCGTGCATTGGATGTTGCAAGGGCTGTATTGAAAGGGCCCTGGCCCTCGAAGAAGCAACTTGTGTAATGAACCCTGAAGTGGGACGAGAGTATCTTTTTAAGAAAAAGGATCTGTCCAAATCGAAAAGAATCCTCGTGGTTGGTGCGGGCCCTGCAGGATTGTCAGTCGCAAGAATGGCTGTTCTTCATGGTCACAAAGTAATTATTCTGGAGGAGAGTAGTCAAGCAGGAGGAATGGCTAGACTCGCCTCTATTCCTCCGGGGCGATCCGAGATAATGGAGCTTATTCATTATTATCTTCGGGAGTTGAATCGACTCAGAGTGGAGATTCGGTTGAACATTGAGCCAGACAGTGGGCTTATTGCCGCGATAAAACCTGATGTTGGTATTATTACAACAGGTAGTCTGCCTGAAATTCCGCAGATTGCAGGGCTTTTTGATACCGGGATGGCCCTTCATATAATTACTGATGTGCTCCAATCCAATTCGACTCCTGGCAATCGGATTGTAGTTCTTGGAGGGAATATGGCAGCCCTTCAGGCAGCGGATTTCCTTGCTGAAAAGGGAGGTGAAGTTTTTGTCTTGCATCGTGGTCAACATTTTGCGGAACAGATGGCGCCAAATGATCGAACCTATTTAATGGAACGATTGAAACGGCCAGGCATTCAGCTTTTTAAAGGTATCAGTATTAATGAATTCCTGGAAAACGGCATTAGGTTCATATGGAAAGGTCAAGTTGAGACGCTGGAAATGATAACCGATATCATTCTTTCAGAAGGAATGCGCTCCAATAGGAATACCACGGAATTGTTTGAAGAAGCAGGCATTGAGGTCCATACAATAGGCGATGCAAAGTCCCCCAGGACCTTTTTTGATGCATTAGCTGAAGCTGATGAACTTGGTCGCGCACTGTGAAGAAAGAACGAGGGGAAAGATATCCTAAATATTTGGACCTGTGAGGTTAGTACGTTCATGATCTTGGCAACGCCACCAAAATTCCTCCTAACTCCTCATAAGCGCTAAGTTATTTTTGGACCGGATGGACTAATGAAAAAAGATGAACATCGAACATCGAACGTCCAATCACGCCAAGGCGTGAAATATTGAATGGGAAAAGATGAAGAAACAGAAATAGCCGTTGAATGTTCGGTATTGGATATTCGTTTTTCATTGGCTGTAACTTTTGTGTTTTTGGGGAAAACGCTGTAATGAAGCGAAAGGGATGTAGCATGATATTTATGAATGATAGCAACCAGATTCTTTTGTTCTTAAGAGATGATACGCCAGGCATACCCTATCCTGATATGTGGGATATTCCAGGTGGCCATGTTGAAAACAGTGAAACACCGGAACAATGTATTGTTCGCGAAATGAAAGAAGAGATGGATTTGGATATTGAAGGTTTTCACTTATTTTCGGTTACGGTTTTTTCTGATAGAACAGAATATACGTTCTGGAAAAGGGCTAATTTGGATATCGACAAGATACAACTGACTGAGGGAAGACGTCTGAAATGGTTTTCAGAGAGTGAGGCAAAGAGTACTGAACTTGCTGGCGGATTTAACGAAATCGTAGAAGATTTTTTCAAAAAAGCACCTTGGGGTTGCGTTACGGCAGAAGTTGGCAGATACGAAAAAGCAAAATCTTACTGATTGGGCGGAAAATCGTGTCGAAACTGAAAAGACAAAGGGCCTTTTCTGAATCCATAAGGTATGTCCTCGGTGGGGCCACGTGAGCGCAGGCTGTCATTCTGGCGACTCAAAGGCTTCTGGGTTCAGAAGATAGAAATATTCTAAGAGCAGCTACAGGATTGGGTGGCGGTATTGGCCATGAGGGAGATACCTGCGGTGCCCTCACCGGGGGCATTTTGTCTTTGGGTTTGTATAACCGCAATTGTGACTTCAACCGCCTGTGCCGCGACTGTATTGAGTACTACCAGAGATTTTGCAGGCTTAATGGTAGCAGCAAGTGCAGGGATATTATAGGCGTAAGATTTAAGGAAGGCCATGATATCAGGCGTTTTTGCTTGAAAGGAACGCGGTGTCTGAGAGCCGTTTACGCCTCAATAGCCGCTGTCTTTGACATTATTGAAAATTGTGACGGGAAACCCACTTTAAGACATAGATATCAAGCAAGACCTCCTTTCGGTACAGAAGAGTTTCATTGTACAGGTGTGGTCCTGTCGCAAATCGAATCTCATCTTGGCCCTAACGCGGGCTCTATTTTGAATAGTACGAGGGGCTTTACCGGAGGTATCGCTTTTCAGGGTGACGTATGTGGTGCGCTCATGGGTGGTGTTTTGGCCCTTGGCATCGTGTACGGAACGGAACTAGAAAGGATACAGCCTGCCAGGCTCCTTAAAGCAGGGTTTGTAGCCATGAAAGAAGGAAGCGGGGTTTTTCAACATGAGGATCTTCATCCATCTTTTAGGACCAGCCTGCGTGTGAGCAAGTTGTACAGGCAATTCGTATCACGATTTGGCAGCGTTGATTGTGCTGACATCATAGCTAACGGTGGCTGGCCGAAAAACAGGGGCTTATGTGAAGAAATTGCAAAGAGTACTGCTGAATTAGCACTGGAGTTGGTAGATGTTTAGAGGGCGTATTTAAGAGATGGGGGGAAATAACAACTTTTCCGCGTCCTTCTGGAATTTGGCAGGCAATGGAAGAAAGAAAGTGAGCTAAAGTGCCTAAAGTGAGCTAAAGTTAAGGACTTGAAGAAACAGTTTTATTATTGAAAGAAAGAAAGTGGGTCACGCCTTTAGCGGGATTAAGCAGTGCGCCTCCGGCTCAACATATAAAAATAGGCAGAATACCTCAACTTTAGGCACTTTAGCTCACTTTAGGCACTTATTGTACTCCACAAATGCGGCGCAGGTGATTTCAAGAGAATGCATTCCCCGAGTTCTGAATACGCCCTGTTTAGATCATTACATAACGCAACATCCGGAGAGTACGCCTGGGCGCATTTGCGATCACTTTATGAAGTTGAACAGACAGTTGGGAGTTAGGCGATAGCCCTCTTCAGTCGCATCCGCACCCATTGGTAACGCTTGTCTTGTTGTCTCAAAGGTCAGTCCCTTACAGATCTCAGGCTTGTTGTCAGGATGGCCGGCACAAAGACTGTCTTTGGTCAAAAGCTGACACCGCATGTGAACGGTCACCAGCCGCGGCAAAAACTCGCAATGCTCTTCAGGAATGTTGAGCACGTTACCATCCACCTTGACACCGTGTAATTCAAAATACCATTTCTTGTCCGGGTTCATCGGCACTCGGACCTTGAGCATACCATCCTCAATCGTTGTGTCAGTGTCCGGCACGATAGGGCATTGAAACCCTTTACAGCATTCTGCGTCACAATATTTCAACCAGCACAGACAGTTATCACACCCTTTTGCCTTTTCAATCATCGTCATCTTACGGTTTTCTTTTTCCATTACGTATCAAGTTGGATTATTAAATGCCTGATGGGCTTCTTGTTCAAGCAGCGATGCGGTGTGGGCGTATCGTGGCGAAAAATGGAATACCGAGAATTGCTTGACGCAGGCATCTCGAGCAAGGATACCAGCTTGTTTTGCGGTCAGGTGATATTTTCCGCGTGCCACATCGGCTTGTGCATCGAGAAAGGCCGCCTCGATAAAAAGCTGATCCGCGTGACTGGCAAACTCAACGATCTTTTTGGCATTCTCAGGGCTGAAAATGACGTCAACAATGTAGACGATCTTCTGTCCCGGTGAAATACGGGCGATTTGCTGTGCAAGGTCGGCCAAACGGAACTTAATCTGCCTTGCTCTCCCATTTTCTTCCCATGTCACGGAAAAAGGCTCTTCCGGATCATGCTCCTCGTACAGGGCCTTTTTGAATCTCTTCAGCCAGGGCCCTACCGGTATATCGAGCCTCTTCAAGTGGTCCTTCATGATGTTTACATGAAACTGTTCCTCCAGTTTAAACGCCAGGCATGGGATCTGATGATCCAGATGGATGGCCTGCACCGAAAAGGCGGGTTCTTCGAGAAGGGGTCCATCAAAGGGACGTTTCAGCGGCTGTTGGCGAGAGGTGAAGGCATTGTTGCAGTTGTAAACTTGAGTGAAGGTATAGTTCGGGTGGACTTCAGTGGCCTTCAGAACAAAGTTGTTTTCGAAGTTTTCTACCAGGTTCCAGGTGTATCCGGCCAATTTACCCTCAACGTTTTTGAGAAAATCCGGAGGGCCGAATATGTGAAGAGCGTGCTCGCGACCCAGGAAAACGCGCAACAGGGCATCGAAACCGGCAAAGTGGTCCATATGTGTGTGTGTGACAAATGCATGGCTAATTTTCAGCATTTCTCTGGGGGGAAGGTTGTGCAGTTCGCCCATGTCAAATAGCAGGGCGCGTCTTTCAAGAAAAAAAGGTACAAAGAGGGCCGGGTCCTCAAATGGACCGTTGACAAGCCTGGGATGAAAGGCGGGACTCACTGGGGGACATATTTGGTAACCTGTCGATTAATGCAATAGTAGATCTCGTCATCAGAACCGTAAATGTCTTCTACGCTTCTGTGGTTGATGAGTTGTTCTACGACGAATGCTGTCAGGTAGATGCTTACGATATTGGGCCTGGGCACAATGTCCCTGATGGGGGCAATATGGTAATCAATCTCAAACTCATCCGCACGTGCAAGCTTCTTAAGGGAGCCCTCAAGCTGTTCCTGGATATCCTGCTTGCTGGTAGTTTCGATCAATTTTTCTTCTATGAGCTTCATCGCTATGGCATTGCACAAAGGTTCCAAGACGTTCTTGGTCTGCTCAATGACATGGCGGCGTGCCCGGTCCTTTGAGCTTTGTATTTTGGACAACATTTTTGCTTCGCGATTGCTTGGGTTAAATACTTTTGCCATGGCACCAGTTTTTCCGACTATCGTACGTCGTTATAAAAAAGTTCAATTTAACAACCAAAGGACTAAAGGTTATGACAAGTCCAGTCGAATTACAACAGAAAAAATGCGTCTCATGCCTGCCTCATTTCACCCTGCGACGAAATCCCTGATGATGAGTTGAAGGTTTTTCCTGTCCTTCCAAAGGTTCCAGCGGATATGACAGGCAACGCGATGGAGTCGCTCCGGTGGTGGCCTGTCAGCGCCTATGTTGAAAAAGATGGCTCGTAGTGGCCTAAATTGGACATTTCCATGTGGTCGCAGTTGCATCTGTACGTGAGAGCCCCCAACGATGCGGGTAGAGAGGACATCCACGTTTGAAAGCATAAAGAGAGGTTCAGGATTAGATGTTCCAAAAGGTGCTAGTTGTTCAATCTCGTCTGCGAGCCTGGGAGAGATATCTGCCGGGGCTATCTCGGTGTCAATGTCGAGTTTTGGGACAAAATCCTTTGCTGTTGTATTCTTGCTGACGATTTCTTCAAAATGTTCGCGGAAGGCAGGGATATTTTCTGCCCTTAAGGTGAGACCTGCGGCAGCCTGATGGCCACCGAATTTTTCCAGGTATCGGGCACATCCTTTGAGGGCTTGAAACATGTCAAAGCCGTTTGGGCTTCTGGCCGAGCCCTTGCCCATGCCGTCAGTAACCGCAATCAGAACCACCGGTCGCATATACCGGCTAACAAGTCTGGATGCCACAATGCCGATTACCCCTTCGTGCCATCCCTGCTGGTCCAATACGACAGACCTTTGTAATAATTGGGGATTAGCCTCAAACTGCCGGACAATGTCTGAAAAGATATTTCTTTCTATGCCCTGCCTTCTGCTGTTTTCTCGATTGAGTTCCTCTGCGATGCCCCGGGCGTTCTTATCACTCGATGTAGTAAGTAGATCACATCCCATAGAGGCATGGCGAAGCCTTCCAGCGGCATTTAACCTGGGTGCGAGCCTAAAGGCCACATCCCATGTGTCAAGGGAGCGATTTGTCACGTCGCAAACGTCTAAGAGTGCCCTGACACCCGGACGGGCTGAGGTGGCAAGGATGTCAAGTCCGGCCTTGACAAAGATACGGTTTTCTTCCAGGAGCGGAACCATGTCTGCCAATGTTCCGAGTGCCACCAGATCACAGGCGGCCTTCATATTCGGTTCTGTTCGTGTCTCCCAATAGCCTTCATCCCGGAGGCGTTTGCGGATGGCAAGTGATAGGTTAAAGGCTACACCTACCCCGGCAAGCCATGTAAAACCGGACGTGCAGCCAGGCTGTTTGGGGTTCAAGATCGCAAAGGCATCAGGCATGTGAGGAGACGTTTCGTGGTGATCTGTAATGATCACGTCAATCCCGGCACGACTGGCCGCATGAACCGCTTCGTGGCTACTGATGCCGCAATCAACTGTGATGACGAGGTTTATTTCACGGGCAGTGGCCTGTTTTTCCACAAAGTCCGGGTTTAGCCCGTAGCCTTCGGTCAGGCGGTCCGGGATGTAATAATCCACATCCATGCCCAAGTGTGTGAAAAACTCAAGCAGAAGGGCCGTGGCTGTCATGCCGTCCACGTCATAGTCCCCGAAAATAAGGACTCTTTCACGGCGCTGCAAGGCAAGCACGATGCGGGAAACAGCGCGATCCATATCCTTCATCAGAAATGGAGATCGGATATGGCTAAGAGAAGGCTCAAGGAAACGTGCAGCCTGGTCGGGTGCCCCGAAGCCGCGGTTTATGAGGACTGCTGCGACGGCTCGGTGACAGCGTAATGTGGTTGCCAGATTGGAAACCTGGCTAGATTCGGGCGAGTGGACACGCCATTCTTTTTCCATGGAGAAGTTGTATAGCTCAAAGAGGAGCTTTCCACAATAGCGATTTTGAAGGTGTTCATAGGTTCAGAGTTTCCCGCTGAAGACGGGATTCATGGTTCCCTTATATTTTGTTGGTTAAGGGCGATTCAGGTTTTTTCGGGTTTTTTTATTGAAAATAAGTGATAAGTGGTGCTAAGTTAAAAGAATGGTACCCCAATCCTCTGTCATGAAATATTACAGAATAGATCGGCGCGAGGTCCATTACTTGAGATTTATCCTGGAGGGGTATGACGGAGTAGCCGTCATGACGACTCTGGATCAGCAGAAAGGCTTGGTGGTGCTTCATATTGGCCCTGGATGTGAAAAGGATGTCGATATGATCATAAGTGATCTCCAAGGCGATATCATGATAGAACCGATGGAAAGCGGACAATGAGAGTGCCTAAAGTGGACTAAAGTGTCTAAAGTGAACTAAAGTTGAGGACTTGACGATATTATTATAATAAAAACCGGCCTTTGATCCTATAATTTTAGGCACGTTAGCTCACTTTAGTATTCAAAAAAGCGTAGTTAATTGCCGTTCGAAGTATAACAAATAACCAATGACAAATGATAAATGACAAGTGACATGGAACCAAAGCTCCTTCACATACTCACGATGGGCTGCCAGATGAACGTTTACGATTCTCAGCAGATGGGAAGAATTCTGGCCCCTATGAATTACATGCCCACTTCACGCGCGGACAAGGCGAATCTTATTATTTTAAACACCTGTTGCATCCGTGAAAAGGCCGAGCACAAGGTCTATAGCTGGTTGGGCCGACTTGCTCAGGTGAAGCACAGGAGGCCGGATGTGATCATTGGTGTGGGCGGATGCGTGGCCCAACAGGAAGGCTATCGCATTCTTAAACGGGCACCACATGTGGATATGGTTTTTGGCACGTTTGCCATTGGACGGCTTGCCGAGCTTGTACGCCAGGTTACGGAGCAAAAAAAGCGGGTTGTTGATGTGGACGAGACCGGGACCGTGGAGCCGTCATACATCATGCCTGCAAAGTATGAGGCCGGGTCTGCCACCGCCTTTGTGACCATCATGAGCGGTTGTGATAATTTCTGCACGTACTGCGTTGTCCCGTACGTGAGGGGACGAGAAGTTAGTCGGAAACCAGAGGGCATCCTGGAAGAAGTCGGATGTCTGGTGGCAAACGGTATTCGGGAAGTCACACTTCTGGGTCAAAATGTGAATTCCTACGGCCTAAAAAACGGCCACGGTCTTGATTTTCCGGCACTCCTTGATGCAGTGAACCGTATCAAAGGCTTGAAGCGCCTACGTTTTACGACCTCTCATCCCAAAGATCTTTCTGACAGGCTGATTGTCGCTTTCGGCAGATTGGAGAAATTGGCCCCTCACATCCACCTGCCGGTTCAATCCGGATCAGACCGGATATTGAGACGGATGAACAGGGGCTATACAAAGGACTACTACCTGGCCAGGATCGAAAAACTGCGCAAGGCACGTCCCGATATCGCCATCACCTCTGACATTATTGTGGGCTTTCCAGGCGAGGAGGAGGTTGACTTTGAAAAGACCATTGGTCTGGTCAGTTCGGTTAGGTTTGACAATCTTTTCACATTCAAGTATTCTGATCGTCCAAGTACGCCAGCGTGCAGGTTTTTCAATAAGGTTCCGGAAGAAATAAAGCGTGAACGGCTTGCCAGACTCCTGGAGCTTCAGAAAGAGATTACTCTGGACAAGCACAGAACCATGGTGGGAACCACCCAGGAGGTCTTGGTGGAAGGTTCGAGCAAGAAAAGGGGTGATCAAATGACTGGGCGCACACCTTGCGGCAAGGTCGTGAACTTATCAAACGGGGCGGCGTGTGTTGGCCAGGTCGTGTCGGTTAAGATCGCAGAGGCCCTTTTCCATTCGTTGTTGGGTGACCCAATAGTATTTCGGAATGCGGTGATGTCTTCAAGCCGACAGGCGCAATGCGGAGTTAAGAGGAGAAATGCTGTATGCTGCACGAAATGGTAGTTTCCGGTATAACGATCGATCAGACGTCAAACGCCCCCATAGTTATCTTGAAAGCGGTTCATGGAGATCAGGCCCTTCCGATATGGATTGGTATCCTGGAGGCGACCGCCATTGCCACTGAGCTGGAAAGCGTTCGTCTATCTCGTCCGATGACCCATGATCTGTTCAAGAGTTTTCTCGATACGTTAAAGATATCGATCTCCAAGGTGGAAGTGTGCGATTTGAGAGACAACACGTTCTATGCTCAAATCTACTTCTCATCGAACAATCAGTCGTACAATATTGATGCTCGTCCCAGCGATGCAATAGCCTTAGCCCTCAGGTCCAGTTGCCCGATATTTGTTGACGACAGGGTTCTTGAAAAGTCCGGGCAATTGGATAGAGAGCCTGAAGCACTCGACAAAAGCAAAAAAGGCATGAAATATAAAGAATACCTGGAAAAGCTTTCCCCTGATGACTTTGGCAAATACAGGATGTAAAGGCTCATGATTGATCTTCATACCCATTCCATCTTCAGCGATGGTGTGTTGGTGCCGTCAGAACTAGCGCATCGGGCAGAGGTGCTCGGTATCAAGGCATTGGCAATCACAGACCACGCCGACTGCTCCAACCTGGATTTTATTGTCCCGCGGCTTGTGCGTGTTTGCCAGGAACTCAACCTTGTCAATCAGATAAAGACAGTGCCTGGCGTCGAGTTGACGCACGTGCCACCTTCTCAGATAGCATCCCTGGCCAAGCAGGCCCGCTCCCTCGGGGCCAAAATTGTTGTGCTACATGGGGAGACGATTGCTGAGCCCGTCGCTCCCGGGACCAACCGCGCGGGCCTGGCCTCCGACATTGATATCCTGGCTCATCCGGGTCTGATCTCAGAAGAAGACGTCGTGATGGCAGCCGAGAGAGGGATTTTTTTGGAAATCTCCGCTCGCAAGGGACACAGCTTGACAAATGGCCATGTAGCGCAACTCGCGAAAGCGCATGGTGCGAAATTGGTCTTGAACTCCGATGCTCACGAACCTTCGGATCTAGTGACAATTGAATTGGCAAGAAAGATAGCCCTTGGTGCAGGCTTGAGGGACGCGGATTTCGAACGCATGCAAAAAAACGCCGAATCTCTTGTTATGAATTAATCACCACTAAAGCTATTTCCATTCAATTATTTGACGAACCCTATAGCAGTGCATCGTCGAAAGTAAAATGTCCAAGATACTCTTCATAGAAGAAGACCAAAAATGGCGCAACCACCTGAAGAAGGCGCTTGTACCCCCGCATGATCTCAGTTACTGGCCGGATGGTAAAGATTTCCTGGCGCTTTTGAGACGAGAAGAATACGAGATTGTTCTGCTCAACGTCCGACAAGGGCAAGCAGACGGCTTTGGCTTGCTCAAACAGATCAAGTCGGTCAATCCGTATACGCCTGTGGTGGTTACAAGCGATATTGAAGAAGCCAGCTTGATTGTTGAGTCCATCAAGAAAGGCGCTTTTGATTTCGTTCCAATGCCGTTTTCAAAAGAAAAGATCGAGCTATCCATCAAACGAGCATTGGAGAACAGGCACCTGAAAAACGAAATCGACTACTTGCGACGCGAACAGGATATCATCTACGATTTTGACCGCATCACTGCTCACAGCCAGTCCATGAAGCAAGTAATTGTCACCCTTAGTAAATATGCCAAAACCGATTCCACGATTTTGATTACCGGAGAGACCGGAACAGGGAAAAGCTTTCTGTCCGGTTCTGTTCATTTTAACAGCGTCAGACGCAGTAAACCTTTCATCAACATTAATTGTGCTAATATTCCGGAGAACCTTTTGGAAAGCGAACTGTTCGGCCACGAAAAAGGGGCTTTTACCGGTGCTAACAAGACACGTGTGGGAAGATTGGAACAAGGTAGAGACGGAACCGTGCTTCTCGATGAGATCGGTGAGATGAGTCCGGCTCTGCAGGCCAAGTTGTTGAGAGTGCTGGAAGAGAAATCATTTGAACGTGTCGGTGGAAACAAGACGATTCATTCGGACGTCAGGATTGTTGCAGCTACAAACAAAGAACCGGAAGACCTGGTGGCTGAAGGCAAATTCCGAGAGGATCTTTACTACCGCATCAATGTCTTAAGAGTACACCTGCCTGCCCTTAGAGAACGAAAAGAATGCATTGAACCCTTGGCCGTTCTGCTTCTGGACAAAGCCTGCCGCAAGTTGAAGAAAAAAATCGAGGGCTTTTCCTCCGAAGCGCTGGAAGCTCTCAGGGCCTATCGCTGGCCAGGTAATATCCGTGAACTTGCCAACACCATTGAAAGAGCTTCCATTCTCGAAGAATCAAACCTGATCCAGGTGGATAGTATCATGCTGCCCGAATCGATCAAGGCAGCGCCTAAAGAGGAATTTACCTCTCATAGAACCATGGACTCCATTAAGGACAAAGAAAAAGAGATGGTCGTGAGGGCATTGGAAGAGTGTTTTTGGGTGCAAAAGGAAGCAGCCTCATTGCTTGGCATCAGCCCGAGGGTGCTCAATTACAAGATCAAAAGCTTAGGTATCACCCACGGTCGCTGGAGAAAAAATAAATAGAGGTCTCGGAAACTCCATTTTCTGGCCGGCACACATCCGTTTATATCCCACAGCTATCCGCACAACGTACTGTTTGGTCGATCTCGGCCCCTTTGATGCAGATCCTCAGTTCATCAAAGTCACCATATGCTCCCTCTTGTAAATGCTCTTGAGTGATCCAGCAGACAAAATGCACAAGAGCGGTCTTGAACTCGGTGATGGCAGAGGCACAATAAAGCCAGTTTTTGGTGTCTCCTTGAACATCAATTTCAAGACAAGATGCCCCGCTTACCACATTTGAAACCGTTCGGAAGGTCACATCAATCGTGCCAAAAGGGGTCAAGAAACGCTTTTCCGTTTCTCTGACACCGTCGACTTTTGTGGACATAACGATAAACGGAACATTTAGATAAAGATTGTTCATGATAATCCTATATTTTTGTTGACATGTGTCAATATTGGGTTGCCTGGCTCTGTGAATAAGCAAGTTCTATGCCTACCAAACAATTCTCTAACGATTTCCACTAGATGACTGAAGCCATGGTCTAAAGGAGTTACCTAATTGTAATTACAGTTTCCAAGACTTGGGTTTTTTTTGCCTGATTTTTCACATAGTTCACCTGAGATCCTGTTTGAAAAGTGATGAGCCTACTGCTAAAGCGTGAGAGCTGCCCATATCCTCGAAAATTTTGGAGCTGTGCGGTTAAGAAACTATTCAAAATCAATCACGAAAACACGAAAGTACGAAAGCACGAAACAAGACATGAAAATCAAGTTGCGGGGGATGGTTTCCTGCGCTGTGATACATTGACACATACAGCCATCACTTACTATAAAACCATGCCAGTTATCGGCATTTTCTTCGTGTTTTCAAAATTTCGTGCTTTCGTGATAATTCTTTTCTTTTTCGCGTCTTGCGTAACCGCACAGGTCGAAAATTTTCGGCGAATAGGCCTGCTATTAACCTCAAATTTTCAAGAATCTTGTCTTGCCATCACACTTTTTCGCTGCGGGGGGTTCCTGTTTTTTAACAGGCTCTGAGAGATCGCAAGTTATGACGTCGCAGGCGGGTCATGAATTGTGTTTCTACCAGTGGATACGAAGCGTGGTGTTTTCGAGCCGTTAGGCGCAATCTGTGCGCTATGTTGATTTCAAAGTTTACCTGGCCGGTACGAGCCGTTCTGTTGGGAGGGGGTGGCCTAAGGGCCACCCCCTCCAAGATTCCTCTCTTTTTCAGAGGATCACTCCGTTTGAAGTTGCAGGAACGCTCAACTTGCCGCTGGCTATCACCGTCTTGCACGCAATCGCACTTTCGTGTCAACGTCCGTGCCGTGGGTTGCCCGTACCTTGAATCACCGACCTATTTCGAATCGATTACAAAAGCCACCGGAACGAGGCAATCACCACAAGCTTCGTATTCTACCGTTGAGATCGAGGTCCCGGAGGAGTCCAGCTTCACGATGTGCGTGTGAGTATCCCAGAGTTGCGGCAGCGGCCAGCCGTCACTTCCGTCCCAGTCACTGTTCGTCACAGGGGGACCCGCGATCTGGTTGCCATCGAAAAAAGTCAGCTCATTCGACACAAAGGTGTTGTGGCCGTGCCCAAGCTGTCCATCGGCTCCTACCATCGTAAAAAGCGCGCGTCCGTCAAAGTACGGGTGCGCCAATTTAAACTGAGCATTGTAGTAGAACATGGAATCATTAAGATTGTCATACACGAACAAGGGACCCATCGTATCACGGTTCTCGTAGATGACGATGAGGGTGGCTCCTTGTGTCCTTACTTTCTGGAACTCGTAGTCCCACGGATTCTGCCCCGTGGTTGACGTCGAGCTGTCAAAGAGGAGGGTCACCTCGTAGTCCTGATTCGAATGGCCACCTGTGTTGACGTACCGGGTAGCGTCTGCAACGTAGCTGTGGCTACCCACCATACCCCAGCAGGGATCAGCACTGTCAGCGGTTTTCCTGCCGTTGAGCAGATTGCCGTTCAACAAGACTGGTAAGGTGTCAAGCCCTTCTTTCTTGTGGTCTGAGAAGTTCCAATAGAGCAAGGCCTGCAAGACGTTGCTTCCCACAGGAACGCCCCGCAGATGAATTGTGCCTGAGGTCTTGTTTCTGAAGGCCACACCATTTGCCACGTGGTCCGCTCGGTCGAACTCAAAAGAAGGTTTGATGACCCTTGCAATTTTCTCGGGGACGTCCGGTTTAGGGCTCGCCGACTCAAACGTTCCTGTGTTGACGAGTTTTTCATTGGCGTCCTCAAAAGAAGATGCTATCACCGGTGAGGCCAAAATCGTGAGGGTCAAGAATAACAACAATTTGAAACCAAAATTTTGCTTAAACATGATGCGCGTCCTCCTATTGTAAGAAATTTACGTCCTACCGTCCTTAATCCTCTGCTTTGCTTTTATCTCTTAGTGACTTTAGCACTCGGTCAAAATAACGTCCCATTTTCGACCGATCCCTTAATGAAGCTATCACCCCCTTCCTTACTTTTCTCTATAACAAGAATACACAGGGCAAGCTTTTTTCTTACACGCCTCTTCAGAAAAAATTATCAGGAGGGAAAACAGGGGAAGATGTCAGGATGGGACAAAAGGTTCAGAATGAAAATCATGGATAGAATGGATAGAGATGTGCCTTTGGGGGCATCTTTATTCAATCGGAGATAGGCATTGTTGGGCAAAAAAGGAGGAGGCTTTGGAAAAAGGATGGGGTGTGGGGGAGACAACCTTAGTTGATGCCAAATAAGCCCACAGGGGCGCAGCATAACGTGCCCCTGCGGTTTGGCCTTTGTCCATGAACATATTCTTCTGGCTGAAACGATGTGTTTGCATGTTTGCGGGACGCTGTTTCTGAATGAACTTAAAGATCTTTGTCCTTTCAATCCAATACCCCATTATGAGATGAAGTATACCAGCGGCACCCAGTCTGGCTTGTATCGGCATAAAATACCTTATTCCCAATAATTCCACCCCTCAAGTTCATTCAGAAACAGCGTCCCCTAAATCATGCACTTTGACAGCCCACAGGACCCGTTGCGTAAAAGAATATGGGCATGGTTCGTCATCAATGCCCAGGCATATATAACCGTCTCGGTCTCATGAGCAACCTGTCCCATGCACGATACGAAATTGTCTCGATCTACTTTGTCATCAACGATTCTGCACTTTTCTATGCCTCTGACAATAACATGATGTAAAGTCCCAGGCGTATCAAGCCCGGCCTGTCTCGGCATATCACCTCCTGCCAATCAGCTATTTGCTCATACCGTTATGACACTTATTCAATCTATTCAATCACGTCCCGCAACTTCCCACCCCTTCCTCAAAGATCGGTTGGCCCTTAAGGGTGGCACCGCCTTAAACCTGTTCATGTTTAAGGGACAAAGATCTTTAAGTTCATTCAGAAACAGCGCAAACAAGGGAAACCATAGGCAGTACAAAGGAAAAGGAGGTATTCAAACCAGAATATTTGAAGTGGAATAAACAGGACTGATTTTGTTCGGCGAGAGAGCCCGTTAAACAACGTTGAGGCCGCTTAGGACCTCGTGAGGGACCCCAGTAGAATAGCTTCGCATTCAACAGGGCAGGCAATAATATAGACTTACTTTTCAGAATAAGTTGACTGGTATTGGCCGGCCCGTCCTTCTGGCGGGACTGAACTCTGGATAAGGAATGTTGAGCGTCCGCTCAACGGGGCGAGCTGCTTCGCCAGCGCTTGCCGGGCGTCCGCTCCGCGTCCGCCCAACAATCGCTGGAGCTGAAATCCGCATAACAGCCAGTGATGCCTCCGGCATCCTGGCGTTATACGGATTCAGCTCAGCTCGCCCCGATAGGCGGCTTGAAACAGAGCACGCCGGATACTGATAACGATTAGATCCAGGATTCGCTATTGGTGAGAGATCCGCCGGACCTTTTGCAGGAGCTGCTACAAGCCCAACAGGGAATCTGCGCTTGCTAGACACCCAAATGTTCAACTAGCTGTTTTTTTAAAAGAAGTTATTTAGCTTGACAGGGGTAAGATAGGATGTCCCACAATTCTGGCAAAATTTAGGACCCATAACAACGGCGGCAAACATGACCCTGACCTATGACATCTCTGTAGATAGCATAAGCGCAGAGGACAACCTGTGTAGCCATGTGGTGGTCGAGGATCATGACACTCAGGCTTTATATACAGAGTGCGAGGACTGTGTGACCTACCATCATGCCCTTATTAAGGAGGTTCCCACCTTCACCCAATGGGGAATGATTGCGTTTTCCCTACTCCTTCCCGCCAGTGCCGTATGGTTCATACAACGCAACAGGTCAATATCTAATCCCTGAGCGTATACGTACTAAATGCCCGAAAACAAGAATCCGCACAGAATATCCGCGCCGAAATAATGATCAAGGCCCTGCAGGTCCTGCCTGATTCTGTTTGCTGCCTTCTCTGCCGCCTGGACGATGACGGCAGGTTTTACGCCCACAAATCGGTCTTTTGCTTTCAAGGGATGGCCGTCGACAAATACCCATTCGACATTCGCGGGCTGACCGTTAAAGACAATTTGACTGATCCAATCAAAACGCGGGGCAAAGTTAACGTCACCCGGATCCAGAATAATCAGGTCCGCTTTTTTGCCGGGAGTCAGAGAACCGATCTGATCGTTCATGTCCAGCACTTCAGCCCCGCCTAGAGTGGCCATGCGTAGAACATCGGTAACTGTGGGGTATACGTCGGCTTGGAGCGACACGGCACGCTGCAAACCCACCGCTATTCGCATAGTGTTGAAAAAGTCATTCGTGTCATTCGTCCCGCCATCTAAACCAAGGCCAACCTGGACGCCAGCCTGTTCTATGTCAGGGAGCCGAATGATACCGGAGGCGAGCCGCATGTTGCTGAGGGGGTTATGCGCTATGCGCACATCCTTATCAGCAAGGATAGCAATCTCTTTATCCGTAAGGTGAATCGAATGGGCACACAGTAGATTCGGCCCCAGCGCGCTTACCATTTTTAGGGCCTCAATCGGCTGATCATCACGCTGCGTGATGTTCTCAAGTAGATGCACGTGTAGTTTCATGTTCAGCTCTTTTGCGAGGTCAGACATAGCCTGGAGACTGGGCAGAAACCAAGGTTCCATCCCTGGATGAGAGGCGACCTGGAAAGTTGCTAGCGGGTTGGGATCAATCAGTGTCTGTTTGACGAGTCTCATGTCATCGATGACTGCTGGGTTATCTGATCCGTAATAGGCGAATACAAATCGCAACCCAGATTCATTAAGGGCCTGAATGTCTCCCCGAACAAACTCGGCTGTTATGCCATGCGACCAATCAACAACGGTAGTGACCCCAGTGTTGATTAAATCTAGTGTGCTGAGCCGAACTCCAGCGTAAGTTTCAGCGCAAGATGGGGCTATTTGGGGATCAAACAGTGGAAATACACAGGCATCAAGCCAGCCATTCGTATCATAACCGGTACCGCAACCGCGAATGAGCGATTGCCAAAGATGGTTGTGCGTATCAACAAAACCGGGCATCACGATTTTGCCGGTCGCATTCACGATGCGCGCTCCGCTCCCTTGTAAGTTTTTGCCAACCGCCGCGATGGTATCTCCGGCAAGCAGGATATCGCCCCCCTCGATAACTCCCAACTCACCTTCTCCCAAGTTGGGATCCATGGTGAGTATGAGCGCTACGTCCCGAATTAAAATTCGCGGCGGACCACCTAGCGCCGAGTCAGACAGGGGACCACCTGGGGTGTTCAAAATGATGATAAAAATCAAAGCGATGAAATGCCAATGCCTATATCTGAACATGATTTGAACCTCCTTAATCTACTATTACGCCAATGTTGCGATTCTCCTGGCCGCCTGCATCAAAAGATGATAGGAAATCACTTTTTGCAATTTGGACCGAAATGGCACTCCTAAGCACCACCTACTATATTCTGTACTACTATTGGAAACTGCAGGTCAAAGAATTTTTCGGTAGTGTTCCTCAACAATTGGGATAAGTGTTTTGGACTGTTTATGTGTAGCTTGATGACGAGCATGGGTAGCCGCTTGTCGGGTTCTGATGGTTTTTCTGAGTAATTTGTGCACATGGACAAGCTTTTTTCCATCCTCTGGGCAGAGAGGTTCCAGAGGAAGTGTAGTCCAAGTCCACCAAAAAAAGACTCGGCGGTCAGATGCAGGGGGCCACGGTGACCTCCGGCACCCTAAATGTCAGTAGTTCCTTCATTGTCCAAACGTGGTCAGTCAGGGATGCGGACATAGCAGGAGTACGATACTCCCACTTCTTGGGGGAACCATTTCCATTTGTAGGAATGGGTTCGGCTAACGGGCGACGCAATCCCCGATGTGTGAGAACAAAGTGGTAGTAGGCTATAGACAGGTGAAGATGCAGCTCCAAGTATTCCCGTTTTTTGCTGAAACAAAGCGTCTTGCGGCGCAGGCGGCTGACTATGTGTCTCATGGTGAGATTCATACGCTCTACGAAAGAGGTGTTAACCTTTTTCATTCCCAAGCTTTTCAGACGAACCAATATGGCTTTGGCTGATCCGAAAACCACCCTTGTGCTTACCGAGATAATCCGTCCACCCTGGCGTTCTTTGTGGACGGTGGCATACTGCAAGTCTGCCGAGGGTTCGAAACGTGGGTTGGGAAAGCGTCCACGGGAGCCTTTGCGTTTGGGATATGCAAGGCGACCAAAAACTTTGAGAATTGCGCTGGTATAATGAGGCAACTGGTCACTGGTAAACAGAGGCATACAGCCTTTGGCCAAAACGGCCTTTAGTTTTTTCAGCAGACCAACTGCCCAGGGCTCTTCATGGTCGCCTACGACGAAGGCCAAAACGAGTTTGTGAACTGGATCGATGGCCGTCCATATCCAGTTGTCGCCGTATTCGGTGTGGAGTTTTTCCCAGGCAGATAGAGTCTTTTCTTTTTTAAGGACGAAGGTCCATAACTCATCCAGCTGGACTTGCTCCACCTGAAAATTGTGCATCAGGTAAGCAGAAACCTGAGCACTATGTTCCCCCGCACGGCGGAGCCAACGAAGAACCGTGTCTTTCTTTACTTGGAAGACGCGGGCAGTAGCCCTGATCCCCATGCTTTCGGCCAAACATCCCAAGGCATGATATATGGTCTCAGAGGGGGTCTTGAGACCAAAAAAACGGTACCCCGAGTCTCCGAGAATGTAGTGTGGCACCATTGACACTCAAACATTTGGCGTATCTCGTCTCCTTTTATAGTGTAGGTGCCTGTTCCAACGATCCAGTGATCGGGATGAGGGCCTATCACATGGAACCCACGGCAGCCGCCAGTTGGACAAAAGACGTGGTTGGTCTCAATCGTAGCCGGCCGTCCCAACTTATTGCGGGCAGGTACCTTTTCTACATTCTCAACTGCCTCAGCAGTACTGTTGGGCTTCGGCTCATCTACGGTTTTACCTCTTTTGGATGAGCGTTGGCCGGCCTTTTTCTTCAAACGACGGCGGGCTTGCCGTCGTGAGTGACGAAGCCGCTTACGCAGTTTTCGCAATGGGTTCCGATAGGGCCGTCTCTTACGGCACGGAACTGCGATTTCAAACCAAACAACAAGACCATTTGCTCCGGGTACAACTGAACTTGCCTTGTCGGCGAAATCACACTCTTCTATGACCAATAATGTCTCCGACTGGGCAACCATCGGAGAAAGATCAGGAACGAAGCACAGGACCACGCACAAACCGAACAGAAGACAACCCATCTTGATCATAGCTATAAGCCCCCTCTTGATAATATAGCTATGAATTGAGCGGCCGTCTAGTATTATCTCAATGGAAAAGGGACATTACCGAAATTTACACCTGATAGATCGGAGTTGCCTCAATGTCCACATCAGAAAGATCTCCTGAATCATTCAAGTGGGTTTCCGAATCACGCCAAGTCAAAGGGAGGGGGGAATTGTCGTCAATTTCTAGAGGGAAATTGTCATTTGCCGGAGAAAAAACTCGGTAAGCAGTGGGGACAATACACGTGTGAGTGAGTGGACCCACAGCATCGCTGCCTGCCCCGTTAAATGCTGTACCTGATTTAACTGGGGTCGGCAGTAAGGATTTTGTTGAAAGCACAAAGCTACGACTCGGCATACATGCACAGGGGCGAAAGGTTTCAGAAACAGAAAGCGCATACCAACTTCGAGAGCCGCAGGCTTCTTACACTGATGATTTTGCCCCCGAAAAGGAGGCTCTAAGGGTCGAAAATACCTGTTTTTGGAACATTTATCCAAATATATCAATGCAATAGCTTGGCCCGACCCCGATTCAACCGATTCAAGGATTCAACGATTCGACAAGCCGAAACACAGTTATGCTCCGGCTGAACCGCCTTGGATGGACCCAGGGAAAGATTTCAGAAACAGTGGGGTTGAGCCAAAATCGTCTATCAGAAATTATCGGAAATGCCAATTTTGGCAATATCGATAATTTGCTCTCTCGAGGCCATAACATGGATTACATAGCTAGGCATTATAACATGGATCTTCCACTTGTCTGGGCATTACGGCTGGAAGGAAAGACAGTCAGTCATAAAAGAATGGGGATGCTGGTAAAACATTACGTTGGCAAGTGAAAACATAAATGCGAAATAGATCCCATGTCAAGACAAGCCCGCCTTGACGCGCCTGGTGTCCTGCATCACAACATGATTAGGGGATAAAGCGTCGAAAGATATTCACGTATGTTTATCTGAACCCGGTTCGTGCCGGTATTGTTCCTGGTCTCAAAGAATTGAATGGATACCCGTATTGTGGGCACAGTGTACTGATGAGCAGGAAAGAGAGGCCGTAGCAGGATGTGGGCAAGGAGTCTTTTTTGCTTTTGGGCAGTCAGCGAGTTGGGTATGTCGTTTAGAGAACTGGCCAGGCGGTTGGAAATGAGCTCCCCCTGCGTGGGATTCTCGGTCGAAAGGGGAGGAGTCATTGCCCGTGAAAATGGGCTAAAGTTAATCGAATAACCTTTCTTACTTTTTTACCAGCGTCCCTTATGTTGTGAGTTTTTCTATCTTATTGAAATTGCATGATTATATCGGCATCCTGGCTTTTTGAAGATATGTGATATATATTCAGGTAGTTATTCATTTTCAGCCATTTTTATAATTTTACTGACAACATAAAAAATTTCAGGTATGCGCACTTCTCATCAGCCGGCCTGGACTTGTTTTTCCCCTTAAAGACTGTCGAGCCAGTTTAACGTTTTCTCTTTATTCTTCCAATCAATCAACTCGTTTATCTTTGTATCATTGTTTAGATTTGATTGAGTATACTCTATAAACCGCTTTTGAACATCTCTTCTTTTCGGTAAATCAAGATGCAAATAAACCATAGTCGATCCAAGTTTCTCATGACCTAAATGGTTTTTTATTTCGGTTAATGATGCCCCTGACAT
>JAUVJO010000185.1 GCA_030592345.1 Deltaproteobacteria bacterium | reverse complement strand
TGTGGAGGATGGGATCGTTCTTTTGGTTTTCAGGAAAATCCTGGTCTTCTTTTGCAGGCATTTCCACGATGATGTGGCCCAGATTACTCCCGAACACTGCCTGGTAATCCTCGTTCACATAGAATCCAGCCATGGCCGTTGCCGACTGCAACTGTCCAGGTCTGCCTGGCAACATGAACACGGATATCTCCTTGAGTTTTTGGTTAGTCACCTCAATAGGGGTTGCCACCGGACCTTCCAACTCAATGTAGTAGTACGTATATTCGTCCGGGAAGAACTTGATCTTGATTAGAGGCATGATCCCGAGCACTGACACTATCATAATGGCGATAGCGAGGGCAAAAGCCACGAACACGACCCCGAGACTGGTAAACCGGTAGCGCAGGGTCAAGCCAACCAGCTTGTTGGTGCCTTTAAGCAAGAGGGCCATGAACCGCTGCTCTTTGCCGGCATGATGGACCTCCTCGGCCTGCCTTTCCGCAAACCCGCGGCCGGGCCAATCCATGTAGTGTGACGGCAGAATGATCAGGCACTCGAAGAGCGATGCGGCTATGGCAGCAGAGATGGCGATAGGGATCTGGGCAAAGAACTCCCCTGTGGAACCCGACATGATTAGCATTGGGAGAAAGGCAGCAACGGTAGTAGAAGTGGCTGCAATAACAGGGCCGGCAACTTCGGCCGTACCGTTTACCACGGCCTCCTTGATAGGGTTGCCTTCCTGGAGGTGGCGGTAGATGTTTTCCACCACCACAATGGCATCGTCTACGACAATCCCGCTCACCAGGACAAAGGAAAACAGCGTAATCTCGTTTAATGAGTTGTTGGTGAGCCACATAAAGATCATGGTCACCAGGAAGGAAAAAGGGATACCGATGACGGTCAGAACGGCATTTCGCAGTCCCATAAAGAAAAAGATAAGTACGCTTACCAGGCAGATACCTACCAACAGGTTCATGCCGAGGGTTGAAATAGAATCGTTGACGTTGATACGCTGATCCTGTGTGAGCACCACTTCCACGTGCTCTTTTTCGAGGGCCGGCTTGAACCGTTCCACCACACCTTCCACTGCCGGGAGGATGTCAAGGACGTTTCCGTCCCGGGTCTTCACCAACTTCAAGGTGACGCAGTCTTTGCCGTTCACCGACGTCATCACGTAGGGATCCCTGTAGGACATATAGGCGTCATGCATGATGTCGCTTACCTTGACAAAGGATCCGTCACTGTCGCGGCGAATGATGGTGTCGGCAACCTGCCGGCGCGAGCGGTAGCGTTCGTCCACCACGATGACGAACTCGCCCACCTCACTGGTGTAGTCACCAGCCGGCACAGAGATGTTGGACTCCGTAAGGGCTCTAGCCACCTCGTCAAAGGTCACCCCATACTTGTCAAGCAGACTCGGGTTGACAGAGACATGAAACTCACGGGTATACTCCCCGTTTAGCTCCACCTCTTTTACGCCTGGGATCTGGCGAAGGTGAAGCTTCATTTCCTCTGCCATAAGGGAAAGTGCCCGGTTAGAGCGGTTGCCGACGAGATTGACGGACACGGCAGGAAGCCAGTGGTTCACTTCAATCTCAGTAAACCCAGGCGGGTCAACCTGCCGGGGCAATTCGTTCATGATGCTCAGGATCTTTAGGCGCAGTTCATCGTAGAGCCTTTTGTAGTCCGTATCATCAATGAATTTTACCATGATGACCGATCTCTCGCGATAGGAGGTAGACTGGACAAATTCTACGGACTCCAGATCGTCCAGGGCCTCTTCGATCTCATGGGTTACCAGGGTTTCCACTTCTTCCGGCGAAGCGCTGGGAAAGATGGTGGTAATTTGCACCTTTCCCATATGCACGTTGGGATAACGCTCTATGGGCAGGTCAAAAAGGGCAAAGAACCCCACTGCCATGGAAAGCATAAAAAGCAGGTTGACCAGGACGCTTTGCCTGAGCACATGATGAAAGAAGGGTTTCACGATTTACGGCTCCGACTTGACTCTGAATCTTTGGCCTGGTTTGACTTCCGGCGATCGCACACGGGCTGTATTCTGCATGCCATTTCCGAGAAGGACCACCCGGACCTGTTCGCCGTTCTCACGTGTAAGCCAGGAGTCTTCATAGCGTTCCGACACAGCCTCAGCAGGCACAAGGACTGCACCAG
This sequence comes from Deltaproteobacteria bacterium, assembly GCA_030592345.1. GTDB lineage: Bacteria > Desulfobacterota > Desulfobacteria > Desulfobacterales. The sequence goes on along the minus strand of JAUVJO010000185.1, from coordinate 4,525 downwards.
AAGGGTCGGGGATCTCCAGGTCAAGTTCAGCACGCAGCCCCCCCCGCATGTCGGAGAGCCCCTTGCCTACAGTGAGATCTACGTTTATTTTTCGAGTTTGCGGATCAAAGGCCGGGGAAATCCGCTCCACATCGGCCTTAAGCGTGATGCCTTCCTTGCCCTCATCCGGAAAACGCAGTTTAGCAGCTCCTTTCAGTCTTCTCAGGGTGCTATATTCTTCTGGCGAAAGGGAAAACGGCAGAAGCAGCTTGCGGAAGTCCCCTGCCTTGCCAAGGTGTGTGCCTGCTGAGACCCATTCGCCAGGCTCCACCACGCGTTCAGTAACGCTCCAACCTGAAGGAACTCGTATAGTGTGACGCTCCCGCCGTTCTATGAGGCGTCCCTCTTCGGTTCTAAGGGTTTGAAGTTCGAATTCGGACTGATCCAGTTTGTTCTGGGTGCCGTCCAGGGTGGATTGGGCAGCGCTCTCACGTCTCACCAACTCCTTGAATCTGCGGGACTCCTTCACGTGGTAGGCGATCATGTTTTCCAAACGTTTCTGCTCCACCCGGTTCTTTTCAATGGCAAGATCGATGAAGGTCGTGTCCAACACACAGAAGGTCCCGTCCTCACCCACGGTATCGCCCACGTCGGCTTCTACCTTGATACACCTGCCAGACTCCTCGCTTACCATGTCCATGACATGTCTTGCCCTGGTGTAACCGATGAGAGTCACCTGGCGCGTAGCCGGCCTGGCCGCAAAGATCCCATTTTGCACCCAGGGCTTTTGGCTCTCTTCGGTTGCCCACAAAGGGATTGTAAAAATGAAAGTGATCAGAAAGGAGAGAAGAACAATCAACCTTCCTTGCATTAAACGATTCATAACAAATCCTTTCCGGTAACCGTTCAGGGTTCAGAGATTCAGAGTTCACCGAAATTCTGAACCTGTGAACGCCAACTCCTTTCCAGCTCCCCGGAGGTTGAAGGCAAGGGCTCTTTCAACCACCTCGCCCACTCTCTCCTCAGGGAGAAAACGAAGTTGATCTTTGATCAGAAGGGAGGACAGGCCGTGCAGGGCTGCCCACAGGGCGACTGCCAGGGTCTCTGGGTCGCCCCCAGAGAAAAAGCCCGCGTCTATGCACTGCTGGACATGTTCCGCAAATTTCCCAAAGGACTTCCTGGCCACGGATTCTTCAGCGTCGGCCGGCTGTTTTATGATTTCTCTGGTTGCGAACATGAGTTCATAGAGTTCGGGATTTTCCAGGGCAAAGGTAACATAGTAACGGCCTTCAACTTTGATCCGCTCCACAGGGTTAGTAATTTTGTCCAATTCGAATTGAAGGCCAAGAAGCCTTTCAAAGCCATGGTAACAAAGTTGGAGCATGATATCGCATTTGCTTTCAAAGTACCGGTATATGGTTCCAGGGCTGTACTCGATCTTGTCGGCTATGCGGCGCATGGAGACGCCTTCGTAGCCCTCTTTTGCGAATATGTCCATCGCGGCCTTGAGTATGCGCTGCCGCATCTTTTGCGCATTCCTCTTTTTTCGCTCTTTGACGCCCATGACATATCAGTATAGTGAACGTCGTTCATTTTGTCAACAATGTTCAGAAAAGCGGAAAATTTTTTACCTGTGCGGTTGGATTTGATGCTGTAATTTCAATTGCTTTCTCACCACCGGCTGCGTTATCGCCAATTTGTTAATTCCGGGCATTATCGCGATCCAGCCGCTGTTAAGGCGTTTGCTGCCCAATTGGGTATCTCTCCGGCCATTGTTGTGGGCCGCAGTATGAAAGACTGCTACCCTTTTCCCGGATGAACGATCTGAGGAGACGTTTCGACTTAGCAGAGTAAACTTTACGCCTTGGGCCTACGACCTATAGGCTTTAAGATAAAGATTTTGGGAAGGCCAGAGGGAGGAAGGCGTACTCGTCGTACGTTGACGACCGATAACGCATCCAAAATCTTTATCTTAAAGCCTATATCACCTATCAGCTACAGGATAGCTTGCCCCGACCCTAAAAGAGCCAAAGAAAGCAAAAGGGAATAACCAAATTGTGACACCCGGGATTCCATAGAGTTGTGCCAAATTAGGCATGTAATGCGCAGACATCTCGAATCTATTTTCAAATAATACTTGCTTTGAAAATATAAAGCGGTATGTTTTGCCATATTTCCATGGATGAAAAAAGGACAGCACCAAGGCGCGGCTTATAATTTCGAATATTGACGAATATGCTTATCTATTTGACACAGGTTGCGTCAAATGCTGTAATGGCACAGGCGCCTTTTGGGTGGCTATGCCCAGAAGAGTCTGGAACGCAGCCATCGGCGTTTTGCCGCGATTGAACCAAAGCCTATCAAAGATGTTACCTGTGTTGCTACGTCTCAGAATATTTGGCCTCAAAAAGGGCCTCTAAGTCCCGAATTAAGTGATCTCAATTTAGAACCCACTACCCCGCCCTTATTTATTAAAATTACCCCGCTTCTCAGAGGGTTATGGCTTTTGTGATACTCGAACACATAAAGGAAACTGAGATCACTTAATTCCGGACTATTTCGCTCAAATAATGTGAGTCTTAGCACCTGTGTCAAGTAGATAAGCATATTGACGAAAATTGAAATATAAATCTTTTTCTGGAGGTATATACCTCGAAAAAAACGCCTGGGGTCGAAAAACGCCTGGGAACGCCCCAGGCGTTTTTGTTTACTCCTTTGCTTTCGCTTGCTGGTCAGGTTAGAACGCCCCTTCTCAGCGCCAGGACTAGACCTTATCAGCTAACCTGCGCCCTTGACAGGATTCATTTACAAGGAGACAGTTGGCTCTCTCCAGTTCCCGAGCTACCCCTGTGAATACATGCCCTGCTCTCAGACCCCGGTGGTGTCCCGAATACTCGCCATAGCGCACCCAGGACTGATGCCTTCCAGTGCATCCAAACTGTCGGCTTTCCCTCGCAATCTTTCGATCATGAGTTTATCCTGCTGTCCACAACTATACATTTTTCGGGGCTCAATCACACAGCCTACATCCTTGCTCCGTCCGGCTTAGGACTTTCCTCTCGGAGCTGACCCTCGGAAGTCACTATTGACCTGCTGGCTAAGCTTTTGTCAAGTGGGACTTTGCACTATGCGACCACCTGCTGGGTAACAACATCGAATTTCATCCCGCCTCGCGGGAATCCCAACGATTCGGATTTATCTGGACACGAGGATGCATTTGTTAGCATTTTTGATGACAAATATATTTACAGGAAATACTATTATTCCAGTAACTCTTGTTTTAGCTTGTCATAAAAACCTTTATCCAATCTTTCTCTGTCTTCCATACTATTAGAAAAAATTACTGCTTTATTTTGGGTTCTGTGTATACATCTTAAACAAAACTCACAGTTGTCTGGATTATATTTCGGTTTATTATTAATAATCTCCCAACAGTTCCTTGGGCAGTCAATTTCTTTTCCATCCCACCGATCAATTATTACTTTAATATTTGGCTTATAGTCTTTGTGGAATTTTCTTGCTGTATAAAACTTATTTGGCAACCAATCAAGCGGAGCATACCATTTATAAAATGGGATTTTTGTTTTGAATGTATTTGATTTAAGCAACCTGTCTATTTCATTAACTGTACCTGTAATCTCATTTTTGATACTAGATTTATAGTGATACATCATTTTTATGAAAGTAGGGAAAAGCAATGTTGCATCAGACGCGGGGCTTTTAAAACCCGTAAATCCGACAGTTTGTATATTTTTATTTAAGAATTCTTTTGCGATCATTCTTAAATTGTTTCCAACATATAATCCGTATGTCGCAAATAAATAAATGTGCTTGATATTAGTTTGGTATTTAATCTTAGAAATAAATTCTGAAACTGTCTTAGGAGGGTAACAATGATAGGTGGGTGTTCCAAATATTATGAAATCATATTCATTTAAAATATTAACATCCGTACCAACATCTATATCCAATAAATCAATTTCGTGATTTATTTTTTGTAACTTAATCAGCAACACTTCCGCAATGGTTTTAGTGCTTCCTGCTCCAGAGTAAAACGCAAGAAGAACTTTCTTTTTTGACATATTTCCTCCTAATGATTTTCAAATGCTAACGTCGAAGTCAGTGGCAGCTAGGGCAACACGACAATTCGCCATGCTACGGAAGCACAAGCCTTTGAAAATATATAAAAACCGCATGGCCCTGGCTGTCAACTGCACTGACAGGTTAGCCACTCGCCATAAATATGGGACTACTTTATTCGAGCCAAGTTTTAATTTCACAATATTCCTTTCCTAATGATTGTGTAATCTCCAACGTGTTTGCATGTGCTTGAGGGTTGATCTCGAACAAAACTCCTTTGTACATTTCTTGGTATAGGTGGCAATAATATGCACCAGCTTCTTCTTTGGAGTCGTTCAGTTGATTCGAAAGAGGGCAATCAGTCCAACGGCACAAATTTTCACTCTTACTGTCAGTCACAACTTGCTTTCCGCTAATTTCCAGCAAGCCGTGCAGGAAATCCACGATTCGGGAAAGACTGCGGGCA
>JAUVJO010000023.1 GCA_030592345.1 Deltaproteobacteria bacterium | reverse complement strand
GTGAGTCATGAGCATCAAGAGCAAGGCGCGAAGGCGCGGAATAGCTGGCTATTGCAAGCCTGAGCAACGCGGCTATTGATGTTCATGGCCGGCGAAAAAGTGTCATTTGTGGCCTTTCGAGGTATATGTCCGGGATAGTGTTCCGGTATACCTAGCTTCTTTACAGTGCAGACAATTTATTGTATGAACGTCCAAGTTAGCAACTCGATAGAATGAACATTTCCTTATACTTTTACACGAGGGTTTTCAATGCTTTTTTCTCCGCCTAAAAGGCCGCCAGGAACATGAAACGAGCAAATGTCACTATTGAGGATCTGTTGCCCCATCGTGGCAGGATGATGCTTATCAATGAGATCTTAGAAATCGATGAAGACAGTGCTGTCACTGTATCGGTTGTCACCGACCAGTGGCCCATGTTTGACGGCAAAACGGTTAGCCCAATCGTACTGATCGAACTGATCGCGCAGACAGCCGGAATCGGCAATGGTCTGGAGAGAATCAGAAAAAACGGGAAGAATTCCGAAAAAAAAGGATGGTTGGTAGGAATTAAGAAGACCCGTTTTTTCGTTGACGCAATACCGCTACACACGAGGATCATCACACGTGCTCAAAACAGGTTCAAGTATGACGGTTTCCGGGAAATCCTGGGTACCACTCGAATAGGCAAAGATATTGTATGTGAGACCAGCCTGCAGGTGGTTCAAGCTGATATGGAAAAGAGTGCCTGAAGTGAGCTAAAGTGAGCTAAAGTGCCTAAAGTTAAGGATGATATCCATATCGTAAGCTGTGAATGCCTGCTCCATATCTGATAAGACAGACCACTGCCTCTGACTAAGGTAATTTGATTCAGAAAGACAGTTTGAAAGTGAGTTACGGATGAATGGGAAGACGGACAGGAGAGTTGCGCTGGTTACAGGTGCAAGCAAGGGGATCGGCAGGGCAATCTCGGTGGAACTGGCAGGAAATGGTTGTTGTGTAATTGTCAACTATCGGTCGGATGAACATGGTGCCACTCAAACCCTGGAAATGGTAAAAGAGGCTGGTGCAGACGGTGAAATCATGAGGTTTGATGTTTCAGATCATAAAGAGGCGCAGAATGCCGTTGATGATATTCGCTCCAGGTTTGAGACGATTGATGTCCTGGTCAACAACGCAGGTATTACGGCCGACGGGTTGTTTATTATGATGCCATCGGCCGACTGGAAGTCGGTTATCGAAACAAACCTGAACGGATTCTACAACGTTACCAGGCCGGTGCTCGAAAAGATGATCATCCAAAAGCAGGGCGTTATCGTGTCGATAGCCTCGGTTGCCGGAATAATGGGAAACAGGGGCCAGGCCAACTACTCAGCCGCCAAGGCAGGACTAATCGGAGCGAGCCGTGTCGTTGCAGCCGAAGTAGCCAGACTGGGAATTCGTGTAAATGTCGTGGCGCCGGGACTCATTAAGACTGAAATGATCAAGGACGCACCAGTGGATAATATCAAGACCCTGATTCCCATGGCGAGGGTCGGTCGGCCGGAAGAAGTTGCAAGTGTGGTCAGGTTCCTGTGCTCTGAAGATGCATCATACATCACCGGCCAAGTCATCTCCGTCAATGGGGGGATGTTTTAGGATGAAACAAACAACCTGTTATAGGCTTTTGATGACGGTGATACTGGTCTCGGCTTTTCTGTGCATTGGTTGGGCAGACAAGTGGACCGGCATGAAAAACGCCGGAGCCAATATAGCATCCGTTAGTGCGGAGTTTACGCAGGAAAAGCATATGAGAATCCTCTCCCGCCCCCTTGTTTCCAAAGGCGTTTTGTACTACCAGAGCCCGGAATCACTCCGCTGGGAATATCAGTCTCCGGTTCGAAGCATTCTTCTTATGCACAATGGCAAGACAAGAAGATATATCCAGGCACAGGAAGGCATTATCGAAGATGCTGGGGCAGATCTCCAATCGTTACAAATCGTTCTTCAGGAAATGACCCAATGGCTGGCAGGCCGGTTCGATGAGAACTCAACCTTTACCGCCCGCTTTGAAAATGGACGAAAGATCGTGCTCACCCCAACACAGGAATCCATTTCCAGACTGATTCGTCGAATCGAACTCGTTTTTTCTGATCGACCCGGAGTAATGGAATCTGTGACAATCTATGAAAGCCAGGACTCGTTTACCAGGTTGACGTTTCAAAACGCAACCGTAAACCAGAAGATCGCCGAGTCCGTGTTTAAGGAAAAATGAGAGGGATCGTCTTTGTTCTGGTGGGTGTACTGCTTTTCGTTATTTCCTGCGCCAGTCTTCCCGCGATGTATCGATCTAATTGCCCTGCTGCTTTGGAAATTCAAGCCAAATGCAGGGTCCCATTCCCGCAGGGCAAGTGGCAGTTTGTTCACTACATTGAAGCCACTTTGCCTGGTGGAAAGAAGGGTTTTGTCATGGGTATTACCGTCATATCTCCCGTGACTGAGACCATTGACTGTGTAATCATGACCCTTGAAGGCTTTGTGCTGTTTGATGCCCGGTACGATCAGGGGCTCATAACAAACCGCGCAATTGCTCCGTTCGACAGGATCGAGTTTGCCAAAGGCCTCATGGATGACATTCGACTTATTTTTTTTAAACCCGATGGCCCGCTTATTGGCTCCGGTATCCTGGAAGACGGTTCACCCGTCTGCCGTTATCAGGATTTTGAGGGAAAAACCATTGACATTATTACCTTCCCGGACAACTCCTGGGAAATACGGCAGTACGGCAAAGATCTTCGTCTAGCCCGGACAGTAACGGCCAGCTACCCGAAAAAAGCCCGTCGTTCCGGACAACAGGTCGTTCCCGACAGGCTGGAACTGAAGGTTCACGGCCTTCTGGGATACGAACTGTCAATGAATCTTGTGAGCGCTTTTTCGCTATCCGAGTAGAGGAGCAGTAACCTACACAATTTACTATGAGATTCAAGCTGATCTATCCAAAATGGCCAAAGCTCAAAAGGCAAACCGAATTTCATCTTCCCCCACACGGCCCAGTTGTCTTTGCTGCATCACTGCCAGACTATGTGGATGTTGAGTTTGTTGACGAGAACCTGGAGACGATCGATTTTGATGATCCCGCAGACCTTGTTGGTATCTCTATGATGCTATCCCTTCAGGTCAAGCGAGGATGGGAGATTGCCGACACTTACCGAAAAAAGGGGGTCAAGGTGATTTTTGGCGGGATCTCCACCATGCTTCATGCTGAAGAAACCATGAAGCATGCTGATTCCGTCTTTCTTGGAGAAGCCGAGGGGAAGATGGAAAAGGTCCTTTCTGACCTTAGAAACGGAAGACTACAGCAAGTGTACAATTTTATGGAAGATAGACCACCCATTGAACAAGTAGGCCCTGCACGGCGGGACCTGTTGAAAAAGGACCTGTACAGCTACAAAGGGGTACAAATGGTTGATCTGGTTCATGCCTCAAGGGGTTGCCGTTTTCACTGCTATCCGTGTTGCGTGGCCTATCTTGGTGGAAAACAATTCAGGCCTCGCCCCATTGACAAGGTCGTCAAAGAGATGGCAGGCATTGACAACAACAGACTATTTCTCGTGGACAATTCCCTTTCCCAGGATACCGAGTGGGAAATGGAATTATTTCGTGAGATGATTCCGCTGAAGAAAAAATGGTGCAGTCATCCGATTGAGGATAAGCCGGAAGTTCTGGATCTCGCGGCCCAAGCCGGTGCATGGTACGTGTATCAGGCTGTTTTTGACACCTCGGACTACATCAGAGAGCGAATCAGGCGATATCACGACAACGGCATCGCGGTGGAAGGGAGCATCCTTCTCGGCCTTGACCATCACACGGAAGACTATATCAAGAAACTCGTCGATTTTTTGCTGGAAATCGAGCTTGAACTTGCGGAGTTTACCGTGCTCACCCCTTTTCCGCATACCAAGGCATTTGATGATTTAAAACAGCAGGATCGTATTTTTTCTTACGACTGGAATGATTATTCCGCCGACAAAGTTGTTTATTATCCCAAGCACGTGTCTCCGGATAGACTGCAGCAATTATTGCATTATGCCTGGGATAGCTTTTATCAGGATGAGTCCCAGGAATTAAAGATGTTCAGGCTGTTTCAGCAGGTGATCCGCAAGGAAATGGTGGACAAGACCTTCAGGCCACGGAACCGCGCTCTTGCGTCCCGTGCCTTTGGAAAAAAGGCATATACCTCGAAAGGCCATGCCTAAATCAGATCTTTTCAAGATCCTTAAAAACATTCACGCAGGCCTGCCGTTTCATCTCCCGCTGGTATCGTTCTTCCCATCCGTATCTCTTGAGAGTCCTGCCGATCAAAAGCTTCAGCAGTGGCCTGAAGGCATATATCCAGATCGAGGTCCATAAGCGGCCCTGGCTTCTGATACGCTCCGACGGTTCCCACCAGCCCAAGACTTTTTGCCGGTGATACCAGACCAGATATTGCAATTGGTCGGAATCCAGATGTCGGGTTTTCACATTGGCCCACATGCCGTTGTACCACCTGTAGTCATCAATATTCGTTACCATTCCTTCATCCAGCAGGTGCTGGCGCATTACGGTTTTGGGGTAAGGGGTGAGGATCTGGCAGTAGGCCGTGTCAGATCCAATGGATTTCAAAAACTGGTAATTTTCAATGATAGCCGTTTCATCGTCGTCCGGAAAACCGAAAATCAGACCGCCAACTACCATTATGTCATATTTATGACAAATCTCGACAGCCTTGCGGGAGGCATCCACAATATCGCCCTTGCGGGCAATCGCCAGGTTCTTTTTGGAAACATTTTCAATTCCCAAAAAAACGGATCTAATCCCGGCCAATGCCATCTTGCGCACCATCTCCTCGTTTCTGGACATGGAAACACAATCGGCCTGGACAACCATGTGCAGCTTCCTGTATTTCCGGGCAATAATCGCATCGCAAATCTCAATCACCCGTTCGGGATTCAGCACCAGATTGTCATCTGCGACAAATACCCAACGGGACTTTCGTTTATAATAAATGTCATCCAGATCGGCCAGGACTCGCTCAACGGGAAATGTTCTGAAGGTACGCCCGTACATATGCTTCATGCTGCAATACGTGCACGCACGGGTGCAGCCTCGGGATGTTTCCATGACTTCGATTTTAGAATTCATGATGTGGTAGCCCCAGGTTAAACGCCTTTTGTCCCGAATGGGCAATTTAAGCTGGGATAAATCAAGCAGTTCACCACGCGGATTATGATGAAAGTGTTGATTGCTCTTATAGGAAAGCGAAGGAATATCTTCCAGCCGGTCTTTTCCTTCCAGGGCATTGACCAGCCTGCGGCAAGCCTCTTCTCCTTCGCCGTGGATCATGAAATCAATCCACTCTGCTTCAGGAGATTCGGCAATTTCCTTGTTCATCAAGGTTGCATGATACCCGCCTATCACGATCTTCACACCTGGCAGCAAATGCTTACTCAATTTGGCCAGCTTAGTGCAGGTATCATATTGCCATGCCATGGCCGATAGCCCAACCAGGGCGGGCCTAATCTTTCTAAGCGTTTTTGTCAGATACTTTCTTACGGAGCGCCGTTTGCGAATCAGGTCGATGATAAAGACCTCGTGTCCATTATCAATATTAGCACCGACACTGGCGATACCGCAATTGGGCATATGAAATGCGGATTGATGCATAATCACCGGAGCTATATCCGGCATAGATATCAGTACAATTTTCATGAGTACTCGCTCCCGTAAAGCGCTCGATCAGCCACAGTCTAACCCGGACAAGCCGGAACCAAAAAGAAGTGCCTAAAGTGAACTAAAGTGCCTAAAGTTGAGGAATGCGCCTCTGGCGCAACCTGTTTTTAACGCTGACCACGCCGAAGGCGTGCACATTAACTTTAGCTCACTTTAGACACTTTAGACACTTTAGCTCACTTTTTAATGCCGTGAGCTTTGCGTTGACAATAACATATGCACCTGCCCCATCAGTCTTGAAATTGAGAATGCCTTGCTTTGATAATCCGGCTCAATGGTTTCGATAAGCTCCAGTGTAATGGTGTTCGGAACACATGCGTTAAACAAGAATCGCCCTGGCCGAAACAATACGTCTGTATTGCGGACAAACAAGACCTTGATCGGGGTCCTGCAAAGCCTCGCGATCTTAAAGGCGCCCTTGTTGAGGCTACCTATGTTTCCATCCGGACTTCTGGTTCCTTCGGGGAATATAAAGAGGTTCCCACCGGCAGCCAGATAGTCGTTCATGGTTTCGATATGCTGAATCATCAATTCTTTTAACTTCCCCTCCGAAGTTGAAGGAATATATCCGGACAATCTCAGCATACGGCCAAACAGGGGTAGTTTGAACAAGCTGCTTTTTGCTATGGTCTTATGCTTTTCAAACAGAGAAATCAAGATAAGGGGATCAAGATAAGATACATGGTTGCAAACGATGACGCAAGATCTGATCCCGGACACGTCACTATCTATGCGCCACTTGTGCTGCGGGGCGAGAACACGAACCAGGGAAAAGAAGCCTTTGTAGAACCTGTGGTTTAGTCGCTGAAAAGACGTTTCGCGGTTTTTGGAAAACAGGTATGCCATAACATAGAACAGAGAAAAGAAAACCAGAAAACCAACCGTGTAATAGCCCCAGAGCAACAGAGTTACCACAAGATCGGCAAGCCATTTTGTGGACCTGGTCAAGCAATGATTTTGAGATCTGTCCATTTGTTATGGTCAAATTTTCTTGATAATGATACTTGTATTGACCCCCCCAAAGGCAAAATTCTGGATTGCGGCAACTCGGATATCGGTTTCGGTAAGCCCGGTCGCGTGGCGGATCATGGCACATCTGTCATCAATCTCATCAAGGTTGAGTGTCGGGGCAACAAATCCTTCTTCCATCATGTAAAGGGCAATAATCAACTCTATGGCTCCGCATGATCCCATGGTATGCCCCATATAGCTCTTCAATCCCGTAATCAGCGGCGAATCCCGGTATACGCTATAGATCGCCTGGGCTTCGACTACATCCCCCATTTTCGTGGCAGTTGCGTGGGCACTGACAAAATCCACCTCGTCTGCACTAATCTTTGCGTCCTGAAGTCCCAGTTGTATGGCCTTGGTTATTGCGTCCATGTTCGGGAAAATCAGATCGCCGCCGCTGTTGTTACATGAAAATCCTATGATCTCACAAAGGATATTCGCCCCACGTCTTTTCGCGAATTCATATTCCTCAAGCAATACGGCCCCAGCGCCTTCTCCAACGACCAACCCGTCCCTTCGGACGTCAAAGGGGCGAGGCGTTAGATGCGGGGCATCATTAAACGCCGTTGAGCAGGCCAGCAGGTTGTCAAATACCGCAACCGTGGTAGTGTCATACTCATCAGCCCCGCCACAGAGCATGGCATCCTGCATGCCATATTTGACCATTTCATACCCGAACCCGATGGACTGGCTGCTGGTCGTACAGGCTGTGCATGAAGAAATTACCCTGCCGGTAATGCCGAACATCTTTGTAATGTTAACTGACGTCGTGTGGACCATGGATTTCAGATAATCGATCGCTCCGATGGAAGAAAATTCGGATTCTGAATTGCTGAAAAATGATCTATATATTTGCCGCTGAACCGAGGGACTCCCGTGGGTCGAACCGAAGGCAACCCCTAACCGGCCGGATGTGATGAAGTCCTCGCCAAGTCCCGCCTTTTCAAGAATCTCTTTTGCCACCTGGCAGGCATAAAATGCCACGGGGCCCATGGTTTTGCGATACGTTCGTTTGAAATCATATTCAATCGGGTAGTCGACCGTGCCGAAGACACCGGACTGGATATAGTTTGACAAAAGACCATCGTCACGCAGTTTCTTGACCCCGGACTTTCCATCTACCAGGTGTCTTATGATCTCTTCTTTGGTTTGTCCGATCGGTGTTATTGCCGAACATTCAGTGACTACAACTCTTCGTTCCATTACGACCCCTAGCTTCTTGTCGATGCCAGCGACTCAACGTAGTCGACGATCTGGTTGATGGTCCGGACATCCATGGCCTTTTCCTTTTCTTCCCTGCTCAGCCTTGCCCCGAGCATTATCTCAATCTCTCTCAGCAGTTCGATGGCATCAACACTGTCAAATCCGTGTACATCTCTCAGATTATCATTCGGATCCGGATTCTTAAATTCAAATACATCCCGAAAGATCCTCATGAGTTCGGTTTTTATCTCATCTCGTGTCATATATCACTTTCTCCACGTGGAACAGCAATACGAGACCAGTTCAATACTACACCTTTCAGCCTCATTCAAAGCAAAAAAGGTGGTGGCCGTTCACCGTTCACCGTTCACCGTTCACTGTTGTCCGTTGTCCGTATCGTGTTCATATATTTGTCCAATTGCAGGTTTGATTCTCTGTCCATCGTAACTGTCACTCATCCGTTGCGCGTCCAGTGAGGATATCTGCTCATTGCTGTCCCTGTGCGTCGGTGAACGGAGAACGGAAAACCGTGAACGGTTAAGGCCTGTTATTATCAAGTCGCGGCCCGAGAAAAGGCTCGAAATGGTACCATTCAAAGGGATGCCGGCGAACTGTCTGCTCCAGCAGGTCAGCGTATTTCTGGGCCGAGTGTCGGACAACCTCCTTCCTCTGATCCCGAGAGGCGCTCTCTATGTGTATGGGCTCCGATAGCGTAAAATGATACTGCCTCCTGCCTGTACGAAACGTAAAGAAGATGAACAGAGGAGCGCCGGAAAGAAGCGCAAACACATAGGGGAACTCCGGCAGGCAGACTTCATGCCCCAGGAATTCCACGGTAACGGTACGCTGGTCCTGTTTCCAAATCTTATCGCCGGTCATGGAAACGAGTCCGCCTGATTTGAGGAATTGTATTCCGTTCACAATATCAAATGATGTCCCCTGATCCTGATCCACCGCAATGATCCGAATGCCGCTCGCGAGAAGATCCTTTTTCTGAATACGCTCGATCTCTTCCTTGTACTGTATCCCCATGTACAAGAGCAATTTAATCTGAGGATCCTGCTGTCTCATGAGATGTGCAGCAACCTCCCAGTTGCCGACATGGGACATGAGTATGATCCCTCCGGTCGTCCCTATTGCGCTTTCAACATGTTTCCATCCCTCGGATGTATAGGAGATATCATCGAAATCCCTGGCCAGGAACCGATCCAGAAAAACGTATGTGAAATTCTGATACTGTTTCCAGGTACACCAGAGGTGATAGAACCGGCTCCGATGTGGAAAAAGAGCGCGATAAAACCGGCAACTCACAGCAACCCGGCCGCAGGAAAAAAGGAAATATCCAGCGGCTATCCCCCGAGATATGAGCACGAATATCCACGGCCCAAGTATCTTGGACATCAAGATGAGAGAGCCATAGAATATTCCCTTCATGGTACATCAGACCTCATTAAGTGATTGAGTAGTTAAGAGTGGTTATTAATGGTCATAAACTGCGCTTTTTTGAAGTGCCTAAAGTGAACTAAAGTGAGTCCCGCTTTTAGCGGGATTGAGGTATTCTGCCTATTTTTAATATGTTGAGCCGGTGGCGCACTGCTTAATTCCGCTAAAGGCGGGACTCACTTTCTTTCAATAATAAAACTGTTTCTTCAAGTCCTTAACTTTAGGGCACTTTAGTTCACTTTAGGCACTCTCAAAACGATCCCCCCGTGGGCTTTGGATCAAAAAGCCGCTGTATGATCAGACGGCTGAATGTGCCGAAATTCCGCAAAAAATCAAAAAAGGGGTGAAAGTGGGATATCTTCATGGGGCCTTGTTCGTACTTGACACGAACAGGCGCTTCGATGATCGGGATCTCACTCCATTTTGCCTTGACGAGGACTTCAACCTCGTATTGGAATCTTTTTGCCTTGACATTCAGGTTCAAAGACTCGGGCACGGGGTAAATCCTGAACCCGCTCTGAGAATCGGTCATTCGTGGTCCCCCGGAAACCCATACCCAGAAATTTGAAAACCCCCTCCCGAACCGGCTGGTCCAGGGAGCATTGGCTTCCGTCATTCCCTTTCTCGTGCCAACGATAATTGGCCTTTGATTTTTTGGGATCGCCTGAATCAGCGAGATCGCATCTTCAGGATAGTGCTGACCGTCGGCATCCAGGGTAACAGCCCAATCCGCGGTGTTTGCGACTGCTGCCAGACCTGTCATGATCGCTGCCCCTTTGCCGCGGTTGACATGGTGACGCAAGACGTGGACACCGCGGATATCTTTGATGATGGCCGAGGTCGAATCGGTCGACCCGTCATCCACCACAAACACGGGCATATCGAGTTTCAGGGTCTCTAGTATAACATCTGCAACGCTTTGCTCCTGGTTGTAAACTGGAATGACAACGGCAAACCTTTGCCTGTCAGAGCTTTGGGGCTTCGCCCCAATTGGAGTACCGAAGTGATGGAGTATTGGATTATCGGAATTTCTAAAATTCGCCTCTGGCCGGATCATTTTAAACACTCCGGCAGAAACGCCATTGCCCAGGTTCCAGGCCCCATGTGGACTCCGGATGTCAAGGAGAGTGGTTGCAGGACCATATCGGCAAGCGGATAACGTCTTTGGACTTCTTTTCTTACCGTATTGCTGACCCATGCCTGATTATCAGAGTATTCCAACACAATGAGCGGAGAGGAATCGTGCCCGAGCCGTCTTTTCAGCCGCTCTAGCGCAAATTCCAGTTGCCCGTCTCGATTCCTTGCCACGCCAACCCGTTTGGCTCCTTGGGCCGTAGGACTAATCACTGGTTTCATATGAATCAGGTCACCAAAAACGCCTCGCGTCTTGGATAGCCTACCCCCTGCGACAAGATACTTGAGCCGGGCCGGAAAAACATATTCCTCACATCTCTTAACGGCCTCCTTTGCAAAACGTATCACCTCGTCCGCATTTATTACCTTATTTGAGTACCGTGCGGTAGCGATTGCAATGGCCCCAAGCCGACCGGATGCTGCCTCGGAATCGATTACAGTTAACCGGTTTTCCGGGTCGTTTTCACCTTTCCACGCCATCACCGCATCGTAGTTTCCGGTAAAAACAGAACCTACGCAAAGATAGAGGACATTCGCATATCGGTCCAAAACGCTCTGGTAAGCTTGATGTCGTTCAAATGTCGACGCCTGGGCAGTTGAGACCTTTGACCCTCTTCTCATTTGGGCATACAATTCAGACGGGCTGAAAAGGGTCTCTGGCACCGACTTGTCACCGAAAATGACATAGCTGTCGAGAAGTGTCATCCCGAGTTCGCGGGCGGTTTCGCGAGTTACGGAACCGGCTGCATCAGACATAACGTGAATGGCTTGATGTAAAACCCTGGCGCTTGCAATTGCCCCTATCCTAGTAGTGATGTTGTCATCTTGCCAGCGAACAACATCTCCAAATGATTCGAGTTTGTTTCGGACTCCCTGGGGATTGTCTGTATGGAGATGGATCTTGAGATAAGACCCGTCGCGGACAGCCACCACGCTTTCGCCATATTCTGAGAGTTCTTTGACGGGATTTTCGGATTGACCATCAAGACGGATGACCGAATCCACGCAGTAACTGTCCACTAATTCAGGTTTATACGACGATGAAATCCGGAGCTTATCACCAAATAACTCGGTGACAGGGCGGAAAGTATCTGTTTGACAAACAAGGCGTCTAAAAAAGCCTTCCAAATATATGAACATCCCCAGGGCACCGGCATCGACTACACCAGCGAGCTTCAGATCCGGAAGCAATTCAGAGGTTGACCGGACAGCCTGTTGCAGATTGTCGATGAGTTTTGATACTGACTCCTTATCCTGACCAACAGGTCCGCTTGCCAGCGTTCGTGCGAGTTCATCAAAAACCGTAAGGATTGTTCCTGGTTTCGGATCTCCGATCGCCTGCCATGCCTTGTCCCTTCCATCTTTGGCAGAACGCAAAAGATCTTCGGATAAATTCGCGACGAGAAACCCGGAAAAAAAGCCGGCCGCGATGTTACCGGAATTGCCGGTGGCAGAAGCAAGAAGACTGCGTATCGTGTTCTCAGGGTTTCCGTTGAACTGGCGCAGGGGCGCAAGGCTGATTCTCAAGTTGCATCCGGTATCTGAGTCTGCAACCGGAAATACATTGATCTGATCAAGAAGGTCGGCCCACGAAACTAACCGCTCATAGCCGCAGACAAAAGCATCTTTTAGGTCCTGATCCATCACTCGAACCCCAGGGCCCTGCTGATATCATCCGGTATTTCAAGCTGCAGTTCCATCTCAGGCATTTTCACCGCAACCTGGTCGCTTTTCCCTATCGTACAGACCGTTGCATTGTCAGCCAACCGAATCTCAAAGTCGATTGCAATCTTAATGTGGGCCTCAATAACGGTCGCCTTACAGATGAATTCATCACCATATCGAAGAGGCACAATATGTTTCGTGGATGTCCGCGTAACAGGGAAAATGTACTGGCTTTTTTGAGAGTACTCATAAAGGTCAACGCCTGAATCCCTGAACAAGGCAAACCTTGCTATGTCAAAGTATTTCATATAATTCCCGTGCCATACAAAGTGCAGTGGATCCAGGTCATGGAAAGCGACCTTCAGCCTGACTTCTATACTCTTATTCTTTTTTTCGTTCATGGGCTCAGCATTCCATCCGAAACATCTGTTCAATGGCCTTCCTGTCATATTTTCCTGTTGCAGTGTAGGGTATGTTGTCAACGATTTTAATGCTCCGGGGAAGGGCGTACGGTTCGAGTACATCAGAAAGGGACAGTCTAAAACCTGCCTTGTCCAAATTTCCCTCGATAAGGGCAGCAATCGCATTCTCCCTTCCCCCGTCTACAGGCAAGGAGATCACAACGCAATCCCTGACGCCTGGAAGCTCATTGAGTTTACTTCGGACTTCTTCCAGATCGACTCTCTTGCCGCCGACCTTTATGACCGTGTCCGATCTGCCGAGCAACAAGAATGAGTTGTCATCGTGACGCCTTGCACGATCAAATGTGGCAACAAAGCCATCCGGCGCCCTTTCGATCTCAGGTGAAACAAAATCAGAGCGGACATGAAGTCGTTCGTCAACTATCTTCCAGTCAATATTGTCAAATGGTCTAAAAGCACTCTCTTCTTTTGCCCTGCACCTGGAAGCTATCCCCCCCGTCTCTGTTGAACCGTAGATTTCGAAAACGCCGAGCCCGGTACGCCTGTGAAAATCATCGCCGTCTGCCTTGTCAAGTATTCCTGCTGAAGAAAAAGCGAGTCTCAGAGCGCTACCGGAGATGGCATGCCCCCTTAAGACCCTGTAATGCATGGGAACGCTTACAAGTACGGTGGCGGAATCGTTTTTGATCGCGGAGATTATCTCATGGGGAAAAGAGTAGATGCCACCGAGGACGCTGGCGGATGAAACAAGGGGAATAATGACAGAAAATAGCAGTCCGTATATATGGTACGGCGAAACAGTTGAAACGAACCGGTCACGGTGCGAGATATCAAACTTTCCGGACAAATAGATCGCCTCTGAAAATAAATTTCTCACCGTCTTCGACCATATCATGGGTTTTCCGGTCGAGCCGCCAGTATAAAGCCTAAGCAGCTCCACATCCGGATCTACGGGACTTTCACAGGACAGACTCGACACCATCCCCCTGCGATGTTCAGGAAAGACGGTTTTCACACCTGCGGGAAGCTCCCTTTGCGTATCTGTAACCGCTGTTTCAAACCCTGTTAGTCTGTGCATCTCGGTGAGCACGTGTGGGGAATGGGCGTATGGCAGAACAAGGGGCGGGCCGACGGCAAGACTCGCCAAAAGTGCAGCGGCAATAACCGCCTTGTTTTCTGCACAAAGGCACACAGTGCTGTTGTCCGAATGGAGTGATGAGAACGAAGACCGCAACCCTGAAGCCATTTCATAGACGTCTTCATAGGTATATCCTGAAACAACAAACTCCTTTTCAGCACGCCCAGGCCCGGACATGATTCGCCTTATGTGTTCCTCAAGGTGTTTGTCTGAACAGATTGCTGTTTCTGCTGTCATCATATACGCACTGCATCGTCATGTGTATTGGAGTATCATATCAGCAAGTTATCAGCCGCCAAATCCTCTGCCAGAGATCCGAAGGGCACACAGTAACTACACGCGAGTTCTGGATCTTGTCAAGGCCAGAAAACCGTGAGTCAGTTAGCCCGGATATTCATGAAGAATATCGCCACACACAAATATGATACCTAATCACTGCTGTCCGGTTGAAATTTTGAAAATATTGACAAGTCTCTACCCTATGGCAGGTTTTTCGCTTTTTATGGATGTCACTGTCGGTGGATTTCTGAACAATGCACCATGAATGCTCAACCAAATGTTATTCTTGGTTTTTTTCTTCTGTTGCCATGTTGCTTATGCAACATTAGGGTTTACGGTGCTTGTTGCTATCACCAGATCCCTTCCGCCCACTGAACTCTGCGTTAGGCTGTGGTTGACAGTTACGGCATTTGTCGCTATAACAGATGACAAATGTCAAGAATCGCGTTGGAGGTGGCAAAGATGCAGCTAGCCCAAGCTACAAAAGTGCTCGGGGGGGAGAAGATTCTGGGCAGGAAGTTACAAAACAAGATGGATCTCGTTGAGCTTGGAAACCGGGGTATAACAAAGGATGCGGTTTCCCACTTGGCCAAATATTTGTCATTGTCTTGGAGGCAGATGGCGAGCCTTCTGCCGGTGACGGAACGAACCTTGCTGCGGTACGCTCCTGAACATCACATGAGCACCACAGTGTCCGAGCAGGTACTGCAAATTGCAGAGGCAGTGGCGCTGGGGACTCAGGTCTTTGGCAGTCGGGATCGGTTCTTGTCCTGGCTTAGTCAGCCGAGCACTGCCCTTGCAGATCGGGCCCCACTCGAACTCCTTGGGTCTCGTTTCGGAACGGAACTTGTGGTCGATGAACTCGGTCGGATCAAGCACGGCGTCCATTCTTGATGAACCTGTATCGAATAGCTCAAACTGCCCACATCAAAGACCTTTCGGGCACTGGGGCGCGCTTGTACGGTGGTCGGTGGAATGAGAAGGGTGCGGGAGTGGTTTACACGTCCGAAAGTCGTGCCTTGGCTGTTTTGGAATACCTTGTCCACGTACCCATGGTATTCGCCCCCAGCGACCTTAGTATTATGGAGTTAAACGTTCCCGACTCCATTTCGCGGCGCGAGGTGGACAGGAAATCGCTACCTTCAGATTGGCGTTCATACCCGGCGACTGAAGCGCTTGTGGAGATCGGTACGCGATGGGCGCGTTCAAATGAGTCTTTGTTGCTCCGGGTGCCTTCCGCACTCGTCGAGCACGAGTTCAACGTTCTCATCAACCCGCTGCATCCTGATTTCAATCACGTCACCCCAAGACTCCCGGAACCTTTTGTATTCGACAGCCGCCTGACTGGAAAACGGAGGCAACAAAAGGCCCGAAGGCGGCAGGTATTGTGAGCAGCGCAGGAAAAAAATGATGAAATTTTTTATTATCATACTTAGACTTATTTTCCTTCCTATCAAGATAATCAACAAATTGATTTATGGTACCCCACCCCCCTTTATCGTTGGATACTCTTGGTATACAAAAAAAGATTATGGAATGATGATACAGAACGCCGAAGATGATCCGGAAGATTTAATACGAACTTTCGAACAATGGAAACAGAACGCCGAAGTTCAAGTTCAAGAAATGCGAAACAAAAACCGGATGGTATTTAGGGTGAAAATCAAAAATCATGAACTGTGCAAATGGCTAAAAAATAATAACTTAGCAAACACAGTGGAAAATCGAGAAAAATACCTGAATTATCGCGTTACGAAATTTTTAAACAACCCCGTGATTTAAAAACCATCACACAACAAAAAAATGGAGCAGACCACAAAAGCCAAGCCGATTTATCATATATTCAAAGGGTTGGACGGTTTTTGTGGCTGCTCATTTTAACGTTAGCCCTATGGAATAGAAAACGAACCCCGCCCGAAGACGACCGCCGTCCATGGCGGTCAAATAAAAGAGAGATTTAATGGCAAAAAAGAAAACAGTAAAGAACCAAAAATCATTTGAAGAAACACTATGGGATTCCGCAAACAAACTGCGTG
>JAUVJO010000198.1 GCA_030592345.1 Deltaproteobacteria bacterium | reverse complement strand
GTTTTGACCTGATCCTGATGGACGTGCAGATGCCGGAGATGGACGGCCTCGAGGCCACGAGATTGATTCGGGAAAAAGAAGCGGAGGGTAACAAACACATTCCCATTGTGGCGATGACTGCCCATGCCATGAAGGGGGATCGGGAAGAATGTCTTGCGGTGGGAATGGACGACTATTTGTCCAAACCGTTCAAGCCCAAGGAGCTATATTCGATAATTGAGAAGGTAGCCTTTGGACCTTCTGGAAAGAAGAGGCAGAAAGTTTTTTCGTCTAATCGACTTTACGAGGAACATGAAGCCTAAAGAAATCAAGCTCATTATCGATAGCAAGCTGGAAGATGTGGCTCTTGTTGGAAGAGAAGTAAACAAACTCTGTTCTGCTGCTGGCTGTCCTTTACTTGAAGCTTCTGACGTTGAGCTTTGCGTTGTTGAGGCCGTGACCAACAGCATCGAACATGCCTACAAGCTCAAAGCAGGTCACAAGGTGGAAGTAGCCTTTGCCATTTATTCGGATGAGCTTATTGTAGGTGTCTGCGACACCGGAGAACCAATGGATCCAAAATTGCTGGAAGAAAAAGGTCCATCTTCTTTCTTATTCGATCCTGATAATCTCGAGAGTATCCCGGAAGGAGGAAGAGGGCTTGCTATCATAAAGGAGATCATGGATAGTGTGAACTATACATCAAAGGAAGGGAAGAATTGCTTTACGATGAAGAAGAAATTAGGGGCATGAATGGTTGGATGAATTTCCCAATCCCTTTAATCCCGCTAAAGGCGGGACTCACTTTAGTCACTTCAGCTTAGAGGTAGAAGATCAAACCGATTATTATCCAGAATATACTGGAGAGTATGCCGATTGGGTTGCTGGTGATTGACTCCCAGGGAGAGATAGTCACCATTAACCGGGCAGCATGCGAGATCTTGGGCTATACCAGAGACACGTTTCGCGGGAAAGGCTGGGGGGAGATCTTCTTTGAAGCTGACAAAAATGTTGAGTTTAATCAAGTAATTATTGAAGTAATACTGGAGAAGCAGGTGAATCTGCACCGTGACGTAAGTTACATACGCCCCACAGGGGAAACCTTACGGTTGTCTATAAACACTTCGTTTCTCCAGGAGAATGATGAGATAGTCGGCCTCGTTGTTCTCCTCGATGATGTGACGGAACTCCATGAGTTGCATGAGCGTGAAAAGGCCATTTTGGAAGAAAAAAACCGTGCCCAGCGCGAAAGAACGGAAAGCCTGAAGAAACTGGCTCTGGCAGTGGCTCACCAGATACGCAACCCTGTCACGTCTATCGGCGGTTTTGCCACGCGTTTGCTCAATAAGTCAGATAAAAAGGGCGGGAATGCCGTATATCTTCGTAATATCTTGAGCGGTACCAAAAGGTTGGAGGCAATTGTACAAGGAGTGGTGGACTATACTGAGATCTTTCCGGCTTCACCTGTAAAGGTCCCGATTTCAGGGGTCCTTGGCAAGGCCCAAGCCCGTCTTACCGAAAAAGCGATTGAACTCTCCAAGCAAGTAAATTGGAATGTCAAGATTGAGCCCATTGAGGTTTTGATTGATCCCGAGCTTTTCGCACAGGCATTGGATGAAATCTTGTTGAATTGCATAGAAGCGTTTACTGGTGATCATGGCACAGTTGATATCATTGCCTTTAGGAATGCCAATGGGACATATATAGAAATATCAGGCACCGGAACTGGCATCTCCGAGCAGGACATGCCTTATATCTTCGATCCTTTTTTTACCACCAAGGCAGTGGGTGTAGGGATGGGGTTATGCAAGGCCCAGAGGATTATTACCGAACACAAGGGAGAGCTGACTGTTAGCAGCAGTCCGGGGAAGGGGACGAAGGTAACGGTACGTCTGCCGAGATGGTAACCGTTCACGGTTTTCCGTTCAGGCACTAACTAAGATCTTTCTGAATACAAATGGATATGATCCTTAACTTTAGGCACTTTAGCTCACTTTAGTTCACTTTAGGCACTCTTCCATGATTTGCGGAAGTATGCAAGGAGGTATGCAAATGGAGATAGTACAGGAACAGGTGAATGGTGTGGATGTGTTAAGACTGGAAGGAAGGTTGGATGCGTCTTCGTCAAAGGAGATAAAAGATAGAATCAGTGACCTGGCAAAGAATAAGCGTGTTAATCTGGTGGTGGATATGGCTGGGATTAACTTCATAGATAGCTCCGGATTGGGTAGCCTGGTCGCCTCGCTTCGTTCAGCAAATAAGCTGGGTGGTGATATAAGGATTGCTTCCCTTCAGGATCAAGTGCGGGCAATATTTGAATTAACCCGGTTGCATCGGATTTTTGAGATTTTCGATGATAGCCTTACGGCTGCAAAGAGCTTTTGAATTGTGGTGGTAAAGGCCCATGAAGATACTCATCTGTGGCGGTATGGGGCAATTGGGTAGCGACTGCACGCGGGTGATGAAGCGGTCGCATGAGATTGTGTCCGTAGATTTAGATGAGCTTGATATCACCAATCCCGCAGCCGTTGATGACATGGTGGGCCATGTCATCCCGGATGTCGTGATCAACTGTGCTGCATATACGAATGTGGACGCATGCGAAACAGACCGGGAGCTGGCCTGGAAAGTAAATGTGGAAGGCCCAAGGAATCTTGCCGTAAGCATACAAAAACACGGCGGCAAAATTATCCACATCTCCACAGACTATATCTTTGACGGCAAGAAAAAGGTGCCCGAACCTTATACGGAGGAAGACCCTCCCTGTCCGTTGTCATACTACGGGAAAACCAAGCTTGAGGGAGAGAAGGCTGTCAGGGACGCGATGGATAGCCATATGATATTGCGCACTGCATGGATGTACGGGCTGCAGGGCCGCAATTTTCTGAAGACCATGTTGAGGCTCGCCCTGAAACATCCGCAAAAGGAGATAAAGGTGGTAAATGACCAGTTCGGCTCCCCCACATGCTCCTACCGGCTTGCACTGCAAATCGACAAACTGGTCGAAGTAAATGGCCAGGGCACCTATCACGCCACATCAGAGGGATATTGTACCTGGTATGAACTGGCCTGTTACTTTCTTGATAAAATAGGAGTGCCGCACACGCTTGTACCTTGCACAACAGAGGAATATCCCACGCCAGCCGCGAGACCCAGGAATTCCATTCTGGAAAACCGGCATCTAAAAAATGACGGCATGAATCTCATGCCCCACTGGAAAAGTGACCTGGATCAGTTCGTTTCTCTTTTTGCGGAACAATTGATGCGGGAAATACACTGAAATTGTTTTTCTGCAGGCCTATGAAACAGTTCAGGGGTTCAGGGTTCAGAGATTGTTGGTTCAATTCACAAATCTGAACCGTTGATTCGTCAGCTTTAAAGAAAGAACGAATGAAGATAGGACAATTTGAGGATATTAAGGCATGGCAGTTGGCACGGGAGTTAACTCGCAAGGTCTATGGTCTGACAAAGAAGACCGGGTTTGCGCGCGACTTTGGGTTGAAGCGTCAAATTCAGGATGCAGCAGGTTCATCCATGCACAATATTGCGGAAGGATTCGATTCGGAGACAAACCCGGAGTTTGTTCGTTTCCTTCGGTATGCAAAGCGGTCTTGCACCGAAGTCCAGAGTGAGCTTTACGTAGCGCTGGATCAGCAATACATAACGAATGCTGAGTTTCAGGATGTGTATGATCATGCTGGAAGCACCCGCGCTACCATCCGAGGTTTCATCAAGTATTTGCTAGCCTATGAGCAAGGTCAACGAAAGAAAGGTAACCCTGAACGGTGAACTCTGAACCTGTGAACGCTTACAAGAATCTGATGGTGACAGGGGGATGTGGTTTTATCGGCGCTAATTTTATCAGGTATCTCCTAAAGGAATCAGACTTTTCAGGGCGCGTGGTCAACGTAGATAAGCTGACCTATGCCGGCAATCCGGAAAACCTGGCCGATATTGAGAAGAGATTTCCAGGGCGCTACATCTTTGAAAAGGCCGACATATGCGATCGGGAGCGCATGGCCAGCCTCTTTGATGACTATGAGATAGATACTGTCTGCCATTTTGCCGCTGAATCCCATGTGGACAGATCCATCGTGAACCCGGACGCATTCATCCGGACCAATATTGTGGGTACCTTCAACTTGCTTGAGCTGGCAAGGGAAACCCCGGATCGGTTGCAACTCTTTCATCACATCAGCACTGACGAGGTGTTCGGCAGCCTGGGCCAGGATGGTTTTTTCACAGAGGAGACCCCTTATAAACCTAACAGCCCGTATTCTGCCTCAAAGGCAGCGTCGGACCATTTGGTGAGGGCCTATCACAAGACCTATGGCCTGCCGATCACGATCTCTAATTGCTCCAATAATTACGGGCCCTATCAATTCCCGGAAAAACTGATTTCACTTATGATCTTAAATGCCCTTGAAGGAAAACCGCTCCCGGTTTACGGGGATGGCCGAAATATAAGAGACTGGCTCTATGTCAGGGATCACTGTATAGCCATCTGGGAGATTATGAAACGCGGGAAAAGAGGGGAAACATACAACATAGGTGGCAAGAATGAGATGGAAAATATTAGACTCGTGGAGATGATTTGTGATATTTTGGATACACATCAAAAACAGGAAGGCGGCAGGCCCCGAAGAGAGTTAATAACATTTGTCAAGGATCGGCCAGGGCATGACCGTAGATATGCGATCGATTTTACCAAATTGAGAGAGGAGCTGGGCTGGATGCCTGAGGAGTCCCTTGAATCAGGAATGCGTAAGACCATTCAATGGTATCTCGATAACCAGCAGTGGGTAAACCGGGTCAGGAGCGGAGAGTACCAGACCTGGATCAAGGAACACTATGGGTAATTATTTCATTTATCATTTATCATCTATCATTAGTCATTTGTGCAAGAATGGCCGAGTACATTTTTTCAAACTGTATAGTCACAAACAACAACCGACAAACAACGAACAACGAACAACGAACAACGAACAACAAATAACCAATAACGAATAACCAATAACCAATAACCAGAAACAAACATGGATTCCGATTTCTCATATTTATCTTTAGTCATTTTAGTCATAGCCATCCAGGTTCTGATACTGGGCCTGGTGGGCCTTTTCTTCCTGTTCCGAAGTTCCAGCCGCTCAAAATCAGAATCCAGTATCAAGACGTTTCTTGTGCAACATACTCGCCAGACTTCCATTGTCGGCGGGAGTCTGATCGGTGTGGTTTTCGTGGGCATATCGATCTACTATTTCACAACCCCTGATAGATATGACGAGACGAAACCCATGGCTCCGATCTCAAAGTGTTCGTCTCCCATGACACCGGCCCCTTCACATTACAAAGGAGAGTATCCGTCAGACTCCACAGCGCCCAAAAGGCCGAAGGAGTCATGGAAATCCGAAATCAAGTACGGCGACTCTCGAATTCGCGAGATCACCAGAAAGGCTATCAAAGGCGAACTTCCGAGTTATACAAATACAATACGTCAACCCAATCCAGCACTTCATACCTATCTCAGCCTCACGAACAGATGGCTGGAAGACAAGGATTTTCCTGAGAACGAGCCTCATGATGCAAAATCGTTTTATGACCGGCTTGTGAAGGACTATGGCTTCAGGGGGAGTGAATCGACGGTCAAGAGTTATCTCAAACGGACAAGAAGGGCTGAGGCAAGCGACTTGGGCCTGCTTCTCCCCATAGATCCATCATGCGGGCAGGAAGCAAAGGTGGATTGGGGTGCCAGGACAGCGGTGCTCAATGGGAAAGACGTAGACCTTCACGTATTTTCCATGCAATCGAAATGGTCGGGAAAATGTTTTGTTTGTTGCTATGCGGGTGCGCAATTGGATGATTTCATTGATGCCCATATCCGCGCCTTTGAGTTTTTTGGAGGGATTTTCCCCACCCTGGTCTACGTCAGTTTGCCAGCGGCCATGGAAAGAGAACTCCGCAACAATAATAGCACGGAGCATGATAGTTTTGCCCGCTTTTGCGCCTATTACAATATCAGCCCGAGGTTTCGTGAGCCTGGCGAGGAGCAACAGAAGGGTGACAAGAAGGGATGCCCCCACAACATCCTGCGCAAATCGATGGTCTCAAGCTCAGGAGCCAGGACCTTAGATGAGTTGAACCGGAGTGTCTTACAAGGATGCATCTCAGACGGGGACTACCTGACAAAAGGGCATACAAGGACGATAAGTGAGCTATTCGAAGAAGAGAAGATCTGTCTTCTGGCCTTTCCCAAATATACCTCGAAAGGCCACAAATGACACTTTTTCGCCGGCCATGAACATCAATAGCCGCGTTGCTCAGGCTTGCAATAGCCAGCTATTCCGCGCCTTCGCGCCTTGCTCTTGATGCTCATGACTCAC
>JAUVJO010000042.1 GCA_030592345.1 Deltaproteobacteria bacterium | reverse complement strand
CCATGAACACCAATAGCTGCGTTGCTCAGGCTTGCAATAGCCTGCTATTCCGCGCCTTCGCGCCTTGCTCTTGATGCTCATTGCTCACCGAAAAAAACGCAATTTGCAACCTTCCGAGGTATAGTTACAGGGTAGCGTTACATGAAAGACTCGACCAAAGGCAAAAGTCTCCTCTCCAGCACCTCGTATGAAAAATTTCTCCTGCCTAACTCATAGTTCTTCTCAACAACCCATCCCAGGTTGCCAGGGTTGAGAAATGACTTGATCCGGTCTACGAGTTCAGACGTCACAAAGGACTCAAATGCAATCACCTCAAAACCGCACGGCTCTATATCCTCAACAAAGATCGAATAACGATTCACGACGATCGGTTTCTTGAAGTAGATCGCCTCCAGAAAGGCATTTCCAAACCCTTCATAACCTGAAGGGTAGGTCACCAGGTCGGCGTTGTGGTAGGCATCTTCAATGGTATATTTACTGTCACATGTGGTCTTAAAAGACCGAGCGCACCCCACCCTGTCGCCAGCGTATATGACCTCTACTCCGAGACGTTCGGCGTATTGAGCAACCCTTTGCGCATAGAGGTCTCCCTCATCACCTGCTTCATGAGAAACAACTACTCGGGGCCGCTCTAAATCCATTAGGCTTACTAGCTCAACAGCGCGTTCGATCCACTTGCGGGGCACGACCCTGGTGGGCTGAAGAACAAACAGGTCATCATCTTCAAAACCGAGTTCCACTCTGAGCAACTTTCCATTCGGAGGAGGCAGCGGGGGATTTGCAAAATCAAAGACATTGGGAACAACCACATTGCTGAGCCCGGTCCGGTAGCTCAGTTGCCGGGAAGCCTCAGAATTTATCACCACATGGCGCAGGGAGCGGAGGTTCGGAGGAAAGGAGCACTTGAGGTAGTCTTGAACCGCGTTGATCAAAAACCGTTTCCGTTCCCACCTGAAATCGTGGTGATGGGCCACTGCCGGCATCCCGGTTTCTGCTATCAGTTCCGTAAGCGCCAAACCCAGAGGGATATTCATGGGGATCGCCAGGGCATTTTCCGGAATCAGGATATCAATGTTAAACTTGCCGCAAAACTCGTAGAGCCTTGACTTCAGGTGATCCTTAAGCTCCTGAATCTTTGCAGAGAGCGAGGCCCTCCTGGTCGTCTTCCCAAAACACCGCGAATGAATTTCAAGGATCTCCGGATCTTCAAAATGCGCCTTGGGCTCCAGGAAAGAAAGATCCTGTGGGGTCTCGAGTTCTCCGGCAAAAAAATAGCATTCATAGCCGTTTCGTTCCAGGACCTGATACCATTTGTATGTTTCAAGCGTTACACCGTCCGTACTAGCAATGCGTGTAGACACAAACCCGACTCTTTTCATGGCTAATCCCTCACCTTTTCATAGCATTGCGGATTAATGGAAATCTATCTGTTTTTAATCCCCCAATCCTTTCACTCACTTTGCCACCACACTCAGCCTGACAATCCGTATTGGCGGGGATAAAAACGAGCCTCCAGCCCATTCGGCTCTGTCGCCGATAGCAGCGATGTTTTTAAGAGCTTCGTAGGTATTACCTGCCAGCATAACATCCTTTACGCGTCCGACAATCTCGCCGTTTTCTATCTTGTAGCCCAATTGCACGTTTACGGAAAACTCCCCGCTGATCGGGTTACCCTGACCCAAGCCCAACACATCGTGTACGAGCAAACCTTGCCTGGTGTTCTTCACCATTTCCTCATAGGGTGTATCGCCTTCTTTGATGACCAGATTCGTGGGACTGCAACCAACACCGTTACCCGTAGTCTTTGCGCCCGCTCTGCCGGCTGTGTCAAGGTCATAGAGGAAGTTTTTCACAACACCGTCCTCTATGAGTGGTGTGACCTGATGAGGCACACCCTCGCCGTCGTATTTTCCGCTGCCGCTTGCGTAATCAAGCAGGGGATTGTCGGCAATAGAAAACGCATCGCAAGCTATCTTCTCCCCCAATTTGCCTGAAATGGGCGATGCACCTAAGAATACGTTCTTCCCATCAAAGCCCAAGCTCAACGCCAGGAGGAGGACATTCACTCCTTCAGGTGTGAAAACAACCGGCATATCACCTGATTTGATGGGAGCAATCTTTTCTGCCATCTTGAACCATTCGGTCGCTTTTTTGGCTATCTCCACATGATCTATCTCCCGCTTTTTCCAGCCGAAACCATGTCCGGCCAAGAGGATGTCGGTTCCCCTTACCAATTGGCCATTCACCCCGACGCCAAAACTTGTAGTCTCGGTGCCATATGCCATGCCGGCAGAATTGGCAAACTGTGCCTTGCTTACGCTCTTGCCCGCCCCAGCACTTACAAGGATGTCAGAGTTATACTCTTTTACCAGCGTTATCATCTCGTTGCCGATGTGCACCATCTCCTCCTTGGTTACACCCAGTACAGCATCGTCATAGACTTTCACATCCGGTCCTTCTTGTAGCCCTGGAAACACAAAATGCGCTGGGCTGCCGAACTCCGCAGCTTCCAATGCCCTGGCCACAACGCCGTCCAAATCTTCTATGTCTGTGGTATGGGATAAGCCGATCTTGCCATCCACGATGACTTTTACGCTCATGCCCGTACTCTGCGACGTCTTAACCGATTTGAGCTTATCATTTTCAAAAGAGACGCTTGTGGATTCGCTTTGTCCCAAGGACGCCTGCGCTCCTTGAGCTTTCCGCATTGCTTTTTCGATCAACCGGCTTACTATCATTGTTACCTGCCTCCCACCACAAGGTTTTGAATGCGGACATACGGACCGCCAAATCCTACAGGCAGTGGCGACTGCCCACCTTTACCACAACCACCGCCCGCTGGCGGGCACTCTACTGTATCTCCCATCATATCTATGTTCATTAACGTCTCAAAGACGTTTCCCGTAAGCACGACATCTCTGACCAGCTCGGCTATCTTGCCGTCTCTGATCATGTAACCGTAAGCAGCACTAAAGGTGAACATCTCCATAGAGGTCTGACCTCCAACCATATCTACAGCAAAAAGCCCCTGTTTCACGTCTCTTATCATG
The DNA here is from genome assembly GCA_030592345.1 of Deltaproteobacteria bacterium. Taxonomy (GTDB): domain Bacteria; phylum Desulfobacterota; class Desulfobacteria; order Desulfobacterales. The sequence continues at coordinate 10,793 of JAUVJO010000042.1, read as the reverse complement.
TCTTCAAAAGTGGCATCACCTTTGTCTATGTAGGTGTTGGTCATGCGTACGATCGGCTGGTGTTTGTAGCCGATGGCCCTGGCGTTGCCTGTGGGCTGCTCACTCATCTTGGCTGCAGTCTCACGGCAGTGGAGTCTTCCTACCAAAATGCCATCTTTGATCAAGTAGTTCTTCCTGGTTTTCACTCCTTCATCATCGTACTTGTGCGTACCTCTCAAGCCCTGGATTGTGCCATCATCAATGATGTTTAAGATATCCGAACCAAGGCGCTTTCCCAGGACCATCAGTTCTTTCATGCGCTCGTTTTCGTATACGAAGTCTGATTCGCTCAAATGTCCAAAGGCTTCGTGCGCAAAAACCCCGGCCAGCTTGGGATTCATGATCACTGTATACTTTCCGCCCGTAACCGGTGGTGCGCAAAGCAAGTCCACAGCACGCCTGGCTGCGGCCTCTGCCTTTTCCTGCTGCCCTTCAACGATCTGAAAACCGGCACTACCTGCAACGCTTTCAAATCCTCGCTGAACATTGTCGCCCTCCCTGGCAGTGGCTGATATGACCACACCTACGTCAGGTCGATCATCTTCAATATAAGTCCCTTCGGAATTGCCATACCAGACCTTTCTGAAACTGTCGCTGTAGCCAATATTCGAGGTTTCTATCTTGTCATCGTAACCGAGAACAATCTTGTTGTACGCCTCGATGACCGACTTTTTTTCTGACAACGGGACTTCTCGGAAATCCTTCTCTAAAGTGGCTGTCAGCAAATCAACAACCGGTTCCACTTGAGCAAGCTTACTCTCTTCTTTGCCCACCAGGCTCGCGGATTGACAAGCCGCTCTTACCCTGGTTTCAAGATCACTAAGGTCATTGAAAGTCGCATAGCCCCAGCCGCCCTTGACAAGAGCCCTTACTATCCCGCCCAACGTCCTGGATGAGCCGATGCTATCCAGCTCTTCACCTCTGAAACTTGCCCAAGAAGAGTTCACACTCTCAATTCTGATTTCCGTGTATTCCGCATTACTCACACGTAGAGCTTTGTCCATTCTTTCTCTCATAAAGATCGGTCTCCCGGAAATTGCGTTAACCGTTAACCGTTATTAGTTATTGGTTATTCGTTGTTCGTTGTTTCTGCAGAATTGCTTAGGTCGTAACCATTCATGGGTTCAATGGTTCAGGGTTCACAGAAATCTGAATCGTCCTACGAGCAAGGCTAACGAAAGGTAACCCTGAATCCCGCTTTCAGCGGGAAACTTTGAACCTTTAAACGTCTACCTTTTGTCGTTGGTGGTAAGTTCCTGCCAGGACGTGAGTACTCCGTTTGTGAAATAGAGGCATTGATTGCCATATATCCATTGCTCTTTTTTCATCTCTTTGGTTGCAACTACTACATCCCTTTGCTCGGGAGCACCCAGAGCCTGCTTCACCTGCCAGATTTCCATACCAATGGCTATTCTACTCGTATCAATAGCTCCCTGCTGCGTGTCTTCTTCCCGATGTTCCACAGGAACCGGCGGCTCAAATAGCTTTCTGTTTTCTCGCGCCATCCACCAGCCAAAGATTGCGCCCAGGAAGATAAGAAACGCAAGAACGAATTTTTTCATAGGCTATTTTTTCATTGACTCAACAACTTATCTTGCCTAGTCTCTTGTAATGCGTGCAAAGCCTAACTATTTCGGATTGCGGAGTTCAGATTGCGGAGTCAAGTTTGCACATCATTTTGGCCAAGCTTTGACGCCCTTCGCAAAAGCAATCACATATCTAACGGAAATAGCGCCCTAACACAAGGGGAATGTGTAGCGAAACCCTTACAGATACGAACAACTATTCACGAATAACGAGCAACGATGCTTGAAGATATCATAAGAAACGTTCAAGTATGTGTCCCGTTTAGACTCCTCAAAGAAGAGCACCTGCCCACAGTGCTGGAAAAGAGGATCAATCCTGAAATCGGCATTGATGGGGAAGTCATCGACACATATTCTAAGAGGGATTTTTCACGGATCGTCTCTATCCTGCGTCAGGAAGGTCTTTCTATCACGCTTCACGGACCTTTTTATGACCTTGTGCCAGGGGGAATGGACAAAAAGATATTAGAAGCAACCCGGGAGCGACTGAAAGAGGCATTTGACCTCATACCCGTATTTGAGCCAATCTCTATCGTCTGCCATACGGGGTATGATAGAAAGAGATATGGTGAAGTCCGGGACGCGTGGATCGAGACTGCCCTTGAGACATGGTCACCTCTTGTAAACGACCTCCAGGGGACCGGAACGACTCTGGTGCTTGAAAATGTCTATGAAAAAACCCCAAGGATGCTCCTCAGACTTATCAAAAGTCTGAATACTGAAAAGGCGGGCTTCTGTTTTGACACAGGCCACATGAATGCCTTTTCTGATACCACTATGCAACATTGGCTAAAGGACCTGGGGCCTTTCGTCAAAGAAGTGCACCTTCACGACAATGACGGGACCTGGGACGACCATCTGGCCATCGGTGCGGGTAATATCGATTTTGAGCCCTTATTCGAGTACATGGAAGCAAATCGCCTGAGGCCTGTCATTACCCTTGAACCCCACAAAAAGGAATGGGTCTGGAAGACTTTTGAGGCCCTGTCGCGCTCCGCGCGCTTTTGTCGGATTATTCAATCATAGTGTAACCGTTCACCGTTTTCCGTTCACCGTTCACCGACCCACAAGGGCAGCAACGACCGGATATCTTCGGCAGATGCACAACGGATGGGGCGTATCCAGAACTTGGGGGACGGCCATTCAGTCTAAATCCCCCTTCGAAAAAGGGGGGGACTTTGAGGCGTTTCCTTTGATTTGCCCCTTTTTCAAAGGGGGGACCAGGGGGGATTTAGATGGTATTGATAAGACGACGAATCCACTAACCGCACAGATCCAAAAATTTCTCGCTTCGCTCGAAATGACAGGAAGGGGTAGTTTCCGTTCAGGTACCAAATATAAGGACGCCACGGTCAACGGTGAACAGACAACGGTGAACGATTGGTTACGTCTCGTTCAACTCAATATTCCAGTACAGGTAGTCGCGCCAGGAGTCAGGAACGTTTCTGACGCCGATAGTAATCATGATAAAGGGTACCCAATCAGGCTTTACGGGTTTTCTGAGAAGCTTCAAACCTGCCTCCTTCCCTGCCTCCTTCATGGCCCTTCCCCCTTTTGCCCGGTTGCACCTGTGACAGCATGTGACGATGTTGGTCCATTCGGTCCTTCCACCGTGTCTCTTGGGCACCACATGATCAAAGGTGAGATCCTGGGTTTCAAACTTGTGGCCGCAATACTGGCACCGGAACTCGTCCCGGGCATATATGTTCAGCCTGGAGAACTTGATATCCCTTTTCCTGTATCTGACAAATCTGAGGAGCCGAAGCACGGAAGGGAGTTTGATGGCAAAGGTGACAGCGCGAATCTCTTGTTCGTATTGCTCCAGCACCTCCACCTTTCCCAGCGTGAGGAGCCTTATGGCCCTTTTCCAGTCGATCACCTTCAAGGGCTCAAAGGTTGCATTCAAGAGAAGCACCTGCTCCATCTAAGCTCTCCCAGTTTCTTAAGCGTTCGTTATCCGTTGTCCGTTCACCGTTGTCCGTTCACCGAGGGGAAGGCAGCACTAATCGGTAAATGGCTTCGGTGAACGGATAACGGTGAACGGTCTATATCGCTACTGCTATTATTGGCTTTTAGGTAAGGTTAAGTTTAGTACACCGTCCTTATAGTCGCTGATCATCTTTTGAGATTGGACACTTGCCGGAAGCGGAACGGTCCTGGTAAAGGATTCGCGGATCCACTCAATGCTGTTGTAGTTTTCCCTGGTTTCTTGTTTCAACTGCGTGTTTTGCACATTGATGTTTAAAAGGTCACCGTGTTTTACGGCAATTGCGATATCCCTTGGGTCAACCCCAGGCGACACACGTGCCCGGACGGTGACATTATTCTGCGTCTGAGAGATATTAAACTCCGATAGCAAGTCGCTCTCCTGAGCATTTAACTCATCGGAAAACTCATCGAAAAACCGATCAAACCCAAAGAAATCATTATCCTGGCTTTCGTCAAAGCCCCCAAAGATAGGAAAACTATTATTGTCACCACCAGGATCAAAGACCCAGGGATCAAACAGTACGCTGTTTGATCCATTTGTGTCCCAATCCAAAGGACCAAAAATGTTGCCATCTTGTGCGTAAGAAAATGATGCCATGCCGATAAAAAGAAGGGACACAAAACATAGTGATAGATATTTCTTCATAATGGGACCTCTGGGTTGAGGTGTCTTGTAATAGGCTGCTATAGATCTCCAGATTAATAATTTCACGGCGTTATCAGTCAAAATCCTCGACAACGTACCCGCACGTACGCCTTACTCGGATTTCTCCCTCTGGTCCCGCTGAAAGCGGGATGAAATTATTAATCTGAAAACCTATAACACAATTGCCTTTCCCCTTTGCCCTTTGCCATCCGCCGTTGCACATGACTGGATGCGCGTGGTTCATTTTACTGTCGTGACTGTCCTGGACGGCTCGAAGAATTGTATCGGATACTTTTGGTTATTCTCGTTAAATTCGATGTTCACTTCACTTAAATTCGCTTTTTCCCCATTCTTATAAAAATAGTTTATACGCCCATCATCCCCCTCTTTCCAATAACCATTCCCAATCCAACACTTATTAATACTCTCGACAACCGAAACCGTATCAAGGCCATGCTCAACCCAATTAATCATTCGCGCGTAATGATCAGAATCGATGTAGCCCCCCCCAGCAGGCGTACGGGGTGCCCAAACCATATCCGTTGCCCAGGCAGGCGCACAAAGCACCACAAAAAACAATAAAGTCCCAAGGAGGCCAAGCATCTGTCTATTCATTGTCATCCTCTCCTTCTTCCATTTCATTTTCTACTCTCTGTTGTTGTTCTTCTTCTTCATCCGGCATCAGGACGATGGGTTCCACCTGGGGGTACTCCTCACGGGTCCTATAATAACTTTCAATTGGCCAGACTTCTCCTGGAGAATATGGTGAAAACTCAAGGCCAGTGCCTTTAAGTTGCCTGTCCACTTTGGATTTCACATACGAATTGGGAACGATTGATTTTGGCCCGGACTCGCTATCTTCAGTATCTTCATCTTGTTTGCTGGCCTGGTCTTCAGCATCATCTTCGCTGGGTTGCTGCACCACATAGAAACCCTCTTCGAAGTTGGGTTCCTCACCGCACACGGTCCCGGACACAAACAAAGCCGATGCAACTAGCCAAAAAAAAGATAATAATAACACCTTATTCATAGCCATAGACGCCCCATTCTATTCTAGAATAGGTATTTTAGTAATACTATAACACGATTGTCAAGCAGATAAAAAAACATAGCCGTTAACAACAAGTTGGATCGCCGGTATGCGTTCACGTTTATTCATTGCGCGTTCACCAACGATACCTGTTCGTTAGTGTGCCTATCCATCGGTGAACGGAGAACGGAAAACCGTGAACGGTTACTCTATTGCCAAGCACCAGCACCACACAGTGAGCCCTGATTCCCACTACTAAACTCCGCAGAGTAACTAAACTTATCTATATCACCACTTGCATTGATGTGCTGACTGTAGTTCTGCTGGCCATAGATTCTCTCGCTGTCACCATGGGCGGTATTTACAACCGCCCCTACTGACACCTCTGCGTTGCCTTTGGCTGAAAAATCATATCCTAACATGGCAGGATCCACGGTCGTATTGGCATGAACCGCCCCTTTGGTAATCGCCGCGGAAAAGCCCGTATTCATATGCGAACCATACCTGTTATCACCATCTGCGCTACACACCAAAGCATCTGTTACCTCTCTACCAGTCAACTGGCCGGAAGTGCCCATAGGATCATATCCGAGGTGGGTTGAAGTCCACAAATGGCTGCCATGGCTGGTACCAGGAACCACGCTCATGAGATCAAATATCCTGCTCTTGCCTTCGGAAGCAGACACTTCAAGAACATGTGAGAATTTTTCGTGCAATGTGTCAGGGGCGGAATATTCGTATGAATAATCCCGGTTCATCTCGAAAGGGCCCCTAAACTGGCCATTTACAATCTCAAACATATCACCACTCGTCATCGGCCACAATACCTTGTCATCAGCCTGTGCCAGGGGTAGCCAGCACACGGCAAAAAAGCCTAGAATCAGCAAAAAAGATTTCCGTCTCATGATTTAACTCCCTTAAAATAGTTAAGGGGGCGGAAAATATTTCCGCCCCCTTTTAACACAAACATCATGCAGAGCAAGCTCTACAAACTACTCTACTGTATCGCATACCACGGTTCAGGCATTTGATAAGCAGGTATCGTTGAATGATAGTGCATGCTCTTATTGAACTTGTCAATGACACCACTTGCCTTGGTCGTCTCGTCATAGGCAGTCTTGCTGATAAGGTTAGGGATAGTGCCTGTAGGAAGAACTGCTCCGTCACCTTCCATCAGGCGCACCTTCATGAGGGCTTTTGCCGAGCCCACACCAACTGCGTTGATCACGTGATCGATCACAGGTGCCTCGGTTGATGTAATCTCCGTATCCGTGTGAGATACCATAACGTTTGTCGTACTGGTATTGCTACCCATAGCAATAAACTCATTCGTTGCAGGGATGGTAGTACCGGATACCCAGGGACAAAGCGATGGCATATCATTCAACCCTTCACTGTCGCCCGTAGCAACGATACTCAAACCTGCTCTTTCTTTGTTCTGGGCGATAGCGATCAGGCTATCGCCTGAAGCCACATAAGCATAATCCTTGCTTACTTTGACGTTGGGGCTAGTCTCAGCATCAGACTTAGCCGTAAAGCCCTTGTTAAACTGGAAATAGGCAGAATCAATGGCACCCAGCTCCTCAGTGTAACGTACCTCGGCTATACGACTATTTATACCCAAATTCATTTGGCCGTCAAGTGTGCTGTCACGCTCACCATCAGCCTTGTAATCTTTAGTATAGGTCCAAACCAACGACTCAACCTCTGAAAAATCTCCTGACGACATTTCAACGTCAACACTCGTAGTAATGCCAAAACCCTCTGCTGGCGGTGGAACCGGGGGACTTGCAATGGCAAATCCGACAAACGCGAAAATCACTATGGCTGCTACAGCCACTATACCCGTTTTTGAAAGCATCATCTTACCTCCACTTTTTTGGTTTTCAAAGCTCTTGGTTCTTAATTCATAAAAGGGTTAACAAATCAAAGTTACCTAAACTACCCCACTGACCTTTGCTTTTCGGGTCTGTTTGCTGAATCTCCGCTAACCACCCCCTTTTCGCTAGATTTTCAAATCAATTTCTAGTTAACCTTGCCGCTAATACATATACGCTGAAACCTTGTCAACTATTTTTTCTCAACTGTTCTTTGTTAGGGCCTCATTAAAGACGCATAAATAATGCAGCCCCAGAAGGCTTGTCAAGCATTTTTTTTGAAATTTAAGTGCTAATACATACACACTGAAATCTTGTCAACTATTTTTTCTCACAAAAATCGTAAACGCTCACCGTATTCTTTGCCACGCCCTATGGGCCCTTACGCGGCAAATCCCGAATAAACAGTGAACGTTATAGCGCCAAGCAGGTCTTATCGCCTATCACAGGATTAAGATCCCGTCAAGCTTTTTTCTGCTTTTCACCTGGAACTCGCGGTTTTCCGGTCAGTCTTTCGGAAAAGTGACTTTGAATGCACGAAACAAGACTGACACGGGCATCTGCAGCTACTACTTATCTAAACTGTTTTGGCTATCCTCCGCCACCTCCACCACCTCCAGGCAGCCCGCAGCCAAAGCCATACTCACCTGACACCGTAAAGTCGCCCTCACCTTCTAACTGATAAATGTTATCTTCATATACAGTTGGGTCTGGGGTGGATATTTTTTCGGCCACACTTACCCCAAATCCCCCCGAGAGCCTTGACGTATTGCCTGCTGCCGTGATCGCATAAGTACCGTTGTTCAGATTGCCGGAAGTGTTAGAGGTAAGTTCTGCCACGCCAAAATGACTCCCTGCTGCACCCATACACAACTTGTTCGGTATTAGAGTATTAGCTCCCAGCTCTTCCTCTGCAGACAGCCGTCCGCCCAACAACCCGGCCGAGGGATCTGCGGTAAAGCCGATACCTGCACCAGTCTCACCGGTCTCCGGTACATACGTATTTGTCACGCCGCCTGTTCCGTCTCGACCGTCAAGCTCGAACCTGTAGCGCTTTAGCTGGGGAGTTCCCCCTCCCGGAGAGCTGCCTTCGGCACAGCTCATATTTACAGACATGTCCCCTTCAAAAGTCGCATTGGTATTGATATCAAAGGCACAACTTCCACTGGGCACCAACAGCCAAAAACCACAAATCAACACGAATAGACAACAAATCACGCTAACTTGTTTCATCTTTCCCTCCCGCAAAACCGGGAAGAGGCATCTTTTGGCAACCTCCCCCTTTTTGCTGTTTTGTCAGTCGTTAACACCATTTACACACATCAAGCTGCAAATAACTCTTAAGGTAAGAGCGCACAAAATCATCCCACAATAATATAATAGGATAGCGCAAAATTAGAAGTTGTCAATAAAATAATACTAATTTAATTATAATTATATAAAAATTAGTGCATCTTGTGCGCCCACCTTCTGCCTATACTGTATATGGGAGATATAGGCTTTAAGATAAAGATTTTGGATGCGTTATCGGTCGTCAACGTACGACGAGTACGCCTTCCTCCCTCTGGCCTTCCCAAAATCTTTATCTTAAAGCCTATAGTCCTTGAGGGAATATTTAAAAAAAACGCCTGATGCCTGCGAAGGTGGGTGTTTGAAAGGTCAAGGTCCAGTTATAAGTGTAGCGGCTTACTCCTAATGGACCGTTCACGGTTCACCGTTGTCAGTTGTGCGTTGTGCGTTCAAATAAGGATATCTGCTCATTGCTGTCGCGGTCCGTCGGTGAACGGAGAACGGAAAGCCGTTAACGGTTACCTTCTTAGTGACCTGGCGCGGGGCTCCGGTAGGAAGGTCGCTTCCAGAAAGGAACCGACTCATTTAGTTGTTTCTCCTCAGTAATGCTCTCGGGTTGTTGTACCCGTGTTTCCTTGGCAGCGGGTTGCTGCTCCTGTTTCTCCCCAACAGCGGGTTGCTTTGGCCCTTTCTCCTCGGAAACCGTCTCGGGTTGCTTTACCACTTTGGCCTTGGGAGCCGGTACCTGCTCAGCTTTCTGTTCCTCTTTCTGCTGAACGACTGGCTGCTGAACGGCTGGCTCGGCTTCATTTGCCTTTTTCTTTCTGACAGTCGTCTTGGCGACAAAAATCTCTTGGTTTTCCTCGATCATATCGACCACGGCCGTTGCCATACAAACCTGAAAGGCAATGTCAGCAGGTAGATATTGGGCAATGCCGGCTTCAGCAGATACGATGTAGTCGTCACCCCAGGCAGTTACGAAACGAAAAACATCTATACCAATCTTTGTTCCGGAGACCCAGCTTTCCACCATGGTACTCCAACATATCTCCGACGTGCTCATATCAACTAACCGCAATTCAATGCCCACACGCGAGTAAACTTTCTCAAAGTGAGCTCCGATTCCGTCCACATTTACGCCACCACCACCGCTATAGCGGTCCGCATGATAATAAACGACAGCTCCTGTTACCAAGTAATTTCCACCAGAGAGCCACCCTTCCGGGCCAAAACGGGCGATTACGCCGTGTCTCGGTTTACCGCCCTTGACATAGCTATAGCTATATTCTTCCATTAACTTCTGAAAGTTGACGCGGTCACGCTCCAGAACCATTTTGGGTCCAAACGCCTTGTACAACATATGATACAGCACATGCACGCCACCCTGAGTCACTACCCTAGAATAGCCCGTGGCTGAGTCCTTCATCTGTCCAGTCATATCCTCAAAGAAACCCACGGTGACGCGGATATCCTGCCTGATCTTTCCCCTGAACTTCTCAAGCTCTTTCATGACCTTAAACTCTATATCCGTCGCCCTTTGGGGTGGCACCTGGATCTGTGATACAGCACACCCCAATGCCGCCAAAAAATAGACTACTACGGGCAGTATGAGCATTCGTTTTGCCAAGACGCTTTTCCCCCTTTTACGTAGTGTCAGTTGATAATTGTTATGAGATCCAACGGCTTCTATGTCAACGTGGGTTCCATGTCAATGAAAAACCCCCCATTTCCGCCGTCTTCGCAAGAATCGCATGGAAAAACGAGCACCCATGTACGTTTATTGATTATTAAGCGATAAGTTTTGATGGGGGCGTATCTAACAGTTGGGTGGGAGAAAACTTATCCGTATCCTTCTAGAATTTGGCAGGCAATGGAAGAAAGAAAGTGAGCTAAAGTGTCTAAAGTGAGTCCCGCTGTTAGCGGGATTAAGCAGTGCGCCTCCGGCTCAACATATTAAAAATTGGCAGAATACCTCAATTTTAGGCACTTTAGCTCACTTTAGTTCACTTTAGGCACTTGATATACTCCAGTGCTCCACAAATGCGGCGTAAGCGATTATACTGCATTATTGGTCGAAATCCAATACTTGGCTGGGGGACGAGGATTCGAACCTCGGTTTATGGATCCAGAGTCCACTGTCTTGCCACTAGACGATCCCCCAACAATAAAGAAACTATAGACTTTCACATATTAAATTTCACAAGGCCAGAGGGAGGAGGCTGTATTGTAATACGCCGACGACCGATAACGCGGTGAAATCTAATATGTGAAAGTCTATAGTATAGGTGACACTCGCTGTCAATGGGACAACAGCAACATTTCGCCCTCAATAAACT
>JAUVJO010000216.1 GCA_030592345.1 Deltaproteobacteria bacterium | reverse complement strand
GGTGAGTCATGAGCATCAAGAGCAAGGCGCGAAGGCGCGGAATAGCTGGCTATTGCAAGCCTGAGCAACGCGGCTATTGATGTTCATGGCCAGCGAAAAAGTGTCATTTGTGGCCTTTCGAGGTATAAGACTCGGCAAGGAGTGATAGCACCCCCGACCGAGTGACGATCCTGTGTGATGGTTGTATTGTGCATCAAGTTGTGGTATAGACTTTAAGATAAAGATTTTGGATGCGTTATCGGTCGTCAACGTACAATGAGATATTTTTTTTCAATATCAAGGAAGGCGAAAATTATAACCACAGGAATACATAGAAGTATTTCGAGGATTATAATTTTCGCCTGACGCAGAGATTGTGAAAAATAGCCATTCTCGGACAGCCTCCTATAGACTTTCACATATAAAATTTCACAAGGCCAGAGGGAGGAGGCTGTATTGCAATACGCCGACGACTGATAACGCAGTGAAATTTAATATGTGAAAGTCTATAGGCTAAGGCAATAAATGACTATGGTGCCCCCGGATTCTCAAGGATATCATTGATCAGATCTTCACCCGGTTTTGTATTGGGAGATAAAAAGGTAATGCGCTACTATCTTCCCGCTATCCTACGGGCCGGATTGTTTGTGTTGTTATTCATCTTTTCGGCTGCTATCCTTCTCACGACAGCCCAAAATACCCGCACTGCCCGGACCCTTGCAGTAAAATCGCTGGAGAGTACAGCTTTTGCACTTTCGTCCTCCGCAGAAAATGCGTTGCGCATGATGGGAAACAAAGCGGGTAACGAAATACAGGAGATCCTATCCGACCGGGTCGTGGCATATGCTTTGATCGCTGGCAGGGATGGAACGGTTCTGGTTCACACCAATCCCCGACTGGTCGGTACTACACTCTCCGAGCAAGATATCAATCAGTCTCTGCAATCCGAGACGGTCTCAAGCCGGAGAATCACACTCGGCACGGGTGTGCCTGCATACGAGTTTAACTATATTCTTCACCGCCCGGATGGCGCAGCAGAAATGCTCCGCCTGGTCCTCCATACTGCGCCTGCGGACCTTATTGTCTCCCAGGCTAACAGGATGTGGTGGACGGTTGGTGCGATGTTGTTTTTTTTGTGGACGGTGGGGATACTCTTTGAGAGAATAACTGTCCGGTACATCAGACTCCAGGAAAAACTGGAAAGACAAAGGCAACTCACGCTTATCGGTCAGATGACTGCGGTGCTTGCCCACGAGATCCGAAATGCACTAGGAAGCGTGAAAGGTTATGCTCAATGGATGGAAAAAAGGACCTTGGAGTCTGACCCAAAAAAGCCAGCCCTCGGTGTCGTGCTTCAGGGGACGGCGCGGATTGAATCGCTCGTCAACGATCTTCTTTGCTTTTCAAAGGATGAGGAGTATTATATCGAAGCGATAGAACTTGGTCGCCTTATAAAAGAGTCGGTAGCCTCATCCGTTTCCTCGTGGGGAGGAAACATTGAACTGGAAATAGAACCCGGGATAAAAGTGATGGCTGATAGAGAAAAGCTGCATCGTGTCATGGTAAATGGAATTAACAATGCCATTGAGGCGATGGGCGGTGACGGCCACCTTCGGATCTCGGCACGCACGAAGGGGCGGCGTTTTGCGATCCGGATCGAGGATACGGGATCGGGGATTGCCGAAAAGGAAATACCGCGTCTATTTACTCCTTTTCATACTACGAAGACGCATGGCACAGGACTCGGCCTGGCATATTCTAAGAAGCTTGTGGAAGGAATGGGCGGAAGCATTGAGATCTCCAACCGCAAGCATGGAAGAGGAGCGGTCTTGACCATTAATCTACTAAAAGGTGGTAAGCAGTAGAATGGGTAAATCTATCCTTATTGTTGATGATGACGAATTGATGCGTTCCTTTCTTTCGACTGTTTTATCCGAAGACGGATACAGGACAGAAGAAGCAAAAAGCGGAAAGCAAGGGTTTGAGAAGCTCGTAGCGGGTGAATTTGACCTGGTCGTTACAGACTTGCGGATGCCGGACATGTCCGGGCTAGACCTGATCCGCGAGGGAAAAGAGGCAATGCCTGATGTTCGATGGATTATCATTACTGCCTATGGATCGATCGGAAATGCCGTGGAAGCAATGAAAGAAGGGGCCTCCGATTATTTGACCAAGCCGTTTCGCGACCCTGATGAGCTACGCCATGTGGTCAGGCGCGTTATGCGCGAAGTTGAGGCAGAGCGCAAGATAGCCTTGATGTCGGAAGAGCTGGGCAGACATTTTCCGCCGACCGAGATGATTTTTCTGGGAGATAAAATGGGCGAGATTCGCCGCATGGTCCAGGAAGTCGCCCGTACACCCGCGACCGTGCTTGTCACAGGACCAAGCGGCACAGGAAAAGAACTCATCGCCCGCCTGGTGCATCAAATGAGCTTGCGAAAGGACAAGCCCTTTGTCAGTCTCCATTGCTCTGCGTTGGCAGAGACACTCCTGGAGAGTGAGCTTTTCGGACACGAGCGCGGGGCTTTTACCGGTGCCACTGCCATGCGCAAAGGGAGATTTGAGATAGCCGATGGTGGCACGTTGTTCCTGGACGAGATTGGAGAAATTTCCGCTTCCATACAGGTAAAACTTCTCAGGGTTCTTCAGGAGCGAGAGTTCGAACGTGTCGGTGGAACGCGGTCCGTATCGGTAGATGTGCGTATCATCTCATCGACCAATAGAAACCTAAAGGCAGAGGTTTCTGCCGGGCGATTTAGAGAGGATCTGTTCTACCGGCTCAATGTCTTTCCGATCGTCCTGCCACCTCTTTGCGAGCGGGCAGAAGCGATACTTCCCCTTGCAGAGTATTTTGCGACAAAGTTTGCGGCTATTTGCGATAAGAAAACAATCACCTTTACGCCTTCAGCAAAATCGGCCCTCCTTGAATACGGCTGGCCGGGAAACATCAGGGAATTGCAGAATGTTATTGAGCGGGCAATTATCCTTTCAAGCGGAGAGATCAATGTTGAGCACTTGAACCTTGAGATGCCGACAGAAACCTCGCCTAAGGCCGACGGATTGCTGAAGGCGCGGGAACGGGAAACCATCGACAAGATTCTATCTGAGGCAGGAGGAAACAGGAAGAGGGCCGCTGAGATTCTCGGGATTTCCCTCAGGACCCTTCAGTACCGGATCAAGGAATATGGATTGTATAGGCTTTAAGATAAAGATTTTGGATGCGTTATCGGTCGTCAACGTACGACGAGTACGCCTTCCTCCCTCTAGCCTTCCCAAAATCTTTATCTTAAAACCTATAGCACAAAGTGCAGAACTTGCAGATGCAGATGCAATCATTGCATGCTCAAAGGGACTCATTTGCGCACATTTCAGCAAACAGCACAAAATAAGTGTTATACCTCGAAAGGCCACAAATAACGTTTTTTTGCCGGCCATGAACATCAATAGCCGCGTTGCTCAAGCTTGCAATAGCCAGCTATTCCGCGCCTTCGCGCCTTGCTCTTGATGCTCATCGCTCACCGAAAAAAAACGCAATTTGCAACCTTCCGAGGTATATAAAGTCACTCAGTTATAATATTCCTCCGCGGTTGGCATGCCAATTGCTAATTACTCGCGGCAGGCATGCCACTATTGATTGATCACACAAATTCACTCAAGAAGGAGGACAAAATGAGGACAAGCGTTAAGGCAGCAATTTTGGCAGGAGCTTTTGTAGTAACGACGGCTTTTCCCATGACGGCTTTGGCAGGCAGGGGTAGTAGAACGGGAGCCAAGGCAATTGAAGGGCAAACCCAAACAGATCAGGCAGCGAGGGGACAACGGCAGCGTCTCCGGGACGGATCTTGCCTGGATACTGCGGGGACACGTTCAGGCGCTATGAAGAAGAAAGGAAAGGGTTATGGCCCTGGTGACGGTACGGGCTGCGATACTGGCAGTGGCCCTGGCAGCGGCCCGAAGGATGGAACCGGATATGGTGCTCCTTCCCAAAAGTAGCAGCCATCATTTTATGCGGAGCAAGGCGGTTGCGGCCGCCTTGCTCCTGCTTGCCTATTGGGCTTTGTTTTTGCCTGGTGTGCAACAGGCCCAGGCAGAGGAAAAGGAGCAAGTACTTCCTGAAAGCGGTATCCATTACCCGGGAGGTTTTGATCCGAACACCGTAGGTCAAGTACAGGGGGAAGTTAGCGGGCACACAGAGCCGAGCAGGGGGCCTGTTCGGTTCCAGGTCATATCGGGAAGAGAAACGTATACGGTGCTCGTCTGCCCCCCATGGTACTGGAAAGACTTGGGGCCCGAGATTGCAGACGGATCGAAAGTCCGGGTCCAAGGATCAAAGTCGCTTGGAAAAGATGGCAAACTTTACATCATTGCCCAGGAGATACGGATTCTTGCAACCGGCCATTTTTCTGTGTTTCGTAGTGAAGACGGGTTTCCTCTCTGGAAAGGGTCGAGGCGGAAAACAACGGGCACACATCGTGGATTTGGCTCATCTCAACGCGGAATCGGCGGAACAAGTGGCGGCGTAGGCGGTATGCATCGTGGACGTCGTTAGGAGGCTGTCCGAGAATGGCTATTTTTCCCAATCTCTGCGTCAGGCTCAAATTATAATCCTCGAAATACTTCAATGTATTCCTGTGGTTATAATTTTCGCCTTTCTTGATCTTGAAAAAAATATCTCATTCTCGGACAGCCTCCTAGAGGAAATTACATGAAAAGAATCAAGAGCCTAGTGCAGTTAAGAGGTGCGGGGTTAGCCTGTGTCTTTCTTGGGATTATGGTTTTACTGCCTGGAAACGAGAATGCCTTTGCAGGCTGGGAGGCAGGGTCAGAAGTAGGATTCGACTCCAATATTAACAGGTCGATAAATGACGGGCAATGCGACATGTATGTTGCTGCTTATGGGTCTTTAGTCCGGGAGCCAAGCGGCGAATCGCGAGTTGGATGGTCCGGAGCGGTAACCCTGGAAGGGGTCTCTTTTGTAAGCAACGACGATTTGAATCGTGCTATGATAAGTATTTCTCCGGGCGTGACCTACTTTCTTCACGCCCTTTGGCGTGTAGATATTGCCCCTTTTTTCGAGGCAAGACTCGTGAAGGATTCGGATCAATCCAGCCTGGCCTTTGGCGGCAGGGCTGCTTTGCTGGAGCAAATCACGAGGGATCTTTACGCAGGCCAGTACTATATTTACAGGGATAATCGGGCAGACGCTGAGACCTATTCCTTCACAGAGCATGTGATAGGCGCATTTCTGGGAGTCAACTGGACCGATGTGTTCTTCACTGAACTCGGCTACGAGTTCTCATGCGGCGAGTCCTTTCGAACAATCAGCACAACTTCGAAAATCCCCCCCGGTAAAGGAAAGCACCGCATACACTCTGATACGTTCGGGACCGACGTGATCCGGGAAGAAGTCGACCAGCACAGTATCGGTGTGAGCGCCGGCATAGACTGGGCCGACTCTCTTTCCACCTATATCGGGTATACTTTTACTACGACTGACGGAGATTTAGGTTCTTCCGCCTCGCATGTTGGATCTCTTGGCGTACGGTACCGGTTTTGAGAAGTTACGAAAATCGATGTCAATCAATCGAATTACTCGGCTATTTGCACGTTTGGATGTTTTTCGACAAAACTTGCCAGCTTCTGCTTCTCGGATTCTTCAATCTCAGCAAAATAGATGGCAACGTTGTATATGTCGCCTGCGCCAGCAGGAGACAAAACTTTGTCAACTCTTACCACTGTGCCGTTACATTTAATATGCTCAAACTCATTCTCTTTATCACCGGATGGCAACGCCAGGGTAATATCAAAGATAGTCATCAAAGGAATATACTTATTGACCTGACAATATGCCCCAATGCAACTGAGATTTATCGTCTGAGTTACGATATCAAGGCTCTCTGTCTTGAGTTTAAACTGCAGGCATTCATTTATTCGGGGCTGTTTTCTCCGTTCTTGACTGACCTGTTTGTGCTCAATATTCATAGCTTTTACACCATACCCTTTGTTATTCAAGCATTAG
>JAUVJO010000004.1 GCA_030592345.1 Deltaproteobacteria bacterium | reverse complement strand
TGGCAAATGCATGGCGTGAGCTAATCGAAATGGGCCGTGATGCACGCCACGAGTTGGGGTTAAGGGCAAGAAAGCGTGTGGCTGAAAATTTCTCTCTGAATTCAGTCGTGCAGCAATATGAAAATTTGTACAAAGAGATAATCAAGTCAGCCAAAACGTAACCGTACACGGTTTTCCGTTCTCTTTCTACAGATCCATAAGGGCGACAATGACCGGATATCTTCGGTGCATGCACAACGGATGAGTGACACTTATGCCGGCCATGGAACCAAGACCTGCAACCGAACAAGTATACAGGGACGCCACGGACAACGGACAGCCGAAAACCAGGAACTGGGTACCCTTTGAGATTTGGCACCAGGTATTTTTCGACAAGGAGATAAGCCCTTGAAGAGTCAGGCCGGTAATGAGAAAATAAGAATTATGCGTATCATTGCTCGCCTGAACATCGGCGGGCCGGCAATTCACACGATTCTTCTTACCAGTGACATGCAAACCCTTGGCTACGAGACACTCCTTGTGGCCGGTCAGGTGGGGCCTGAAGAGGGGGATATGGCCTATCTGGCCGAGGCCCAGGTGGTAAAGCCAATCATTGTTCCACAACTGGGACAAAGGTTTCACCCGGGTGATAACCTTGTCGCCTTTTTTAAGATACTGCGCCTGCTTTTTGCGTTCCGGCCCCATATCGTCCACAGTCACACGGCCAAGGCCGGCACCCTGTGCCGACTGGCGGCGTTCATTTACAACAGGGCTCAAAGCTCAAAGCTCAAAGCTCAAAGCTTGGTTCGGATGATTTCTAAAGGGAGGGTTGCTGGTGCACAACCCGGGATTTTAAAGCAGCAATGCAGAGTGGTTCATACTTTTCACGGTCATGTCATGCGGGGCTACTTCTCTGCGTTTGTGTCCGGGCTTTTCCAAGGGGTGGAGAAAACCCTTGCAAAGGTGACTGATACTATTATTGTAGTCAGCTCACAACAGAAAGAGGAATTGTGTAATGGTCTCGGCATTGGCCGGCCACAGCAGTACCGGGTCGTTTCGTTGGGGTTCGACTTGACGCCATTTAGTCGATGCAAGGCGAATATAGGCCAATTTCGGACACAGCTTGGTCTTTCGGACGAGGCGATTAAGCTGGTGGCAATCATAGGCAGGATAACGCCGATCAAGAACCATCGTTTCTTCCTGGAAGCGATCAGCAGGTTACCAGGAAGCGAGGAAGATGTAACTGCACGGTTTGTAATCATTGGAGATGGAGAGTTACGCGGGCAACTGGAGGGCCTGACGCACCAGTTGGGTCTGGCAGACCGAGTGGTTTTTACCGGTTGGATAAAGGACATGGCGACAATATATGCAGATCTGGATGTGGTGGCCTTGACCTCGGATAACGAAGGGACGCCAGTCGCGGTAATCGAGGCGATGGCTGCCGGGGTGCCCGTGATCGCTACGGATGTTGGCGGGGTGAGGGAACTGATTGCTGACGGGGAATTTCCGAGTCCGGAAGCGAAAGACCTCAAATTTGAAGTGTGCCAGAGGGGGATTATGGTCAACCCGGGTGACGTGGACGGCTTTGCCAACGGCCTCCGATATCTGTTGCAACAGCCTGTTTTGTGTAAACAAATGGGTCAAAGGGGAAGGGAATATGCCCTCACACACCACAGCAAAGAGAGATTGATAGCCTACATGGATCGGCTTTATAGAAGTCTCTTACAGTGAAGTTGAGGGATGCCGATAGCCGCGTCCTTGCGTTAATCCAAGAAAGGGTGCAAAATTGATTCAACAATATGAGAAAAGTTTTTTCATACTCGGGCATCGCATCACCCACGAAGTGGTACGTGAGGTCCTTCAAAAGGCATCATCTGTTCGATGGGGAACACATTTGCTCCGCTGGCGCTACTTCGATGTGACTCACGAAGGCATAATCTATCATCAAGGGACGCTTATCCCTACCGGCCTCTGGCATTTACTGAAGCGGATTTACGTGGACCAGGATTGGCCCGTAAAGACGTCTTTGGAAAAGATCGATGAGGATGCCCGATTAACCATTCAGTACCCTGAAACTCAAATCTATGTATATGGATATTATCGTACAGATCCACCTCGACTGCAGTGGGGATTCCTGAATCCTGAAACGGGCATAGCCGTTATCTATGATATGGAAGCAGACCTCATTGCTACAGTGTTTAAGCCCGAAAAAGGAGATGCGTTTTTTTTACGGCAGAATGGAACTGTGAAGATTAACCGAAAGGAGTGGAACGTATGAGCGTGCAAGAACTTGAGCGACTGGTCAGAAAATATTATGGTTACATTGTTGATATGGAGGGCTCTGGTGTCGAAATTTTAGATATGCTTTTTGTGCGGGACAGTATCCAGAAAATCCTAGATCAAAGCCTGCCGGAGGATAAAATCCCAACTTCTCTATACGAGTCTCTCCACGAGTTGGACAGATTGCTTTGGAAGGAGCGGGAAACGTTTTTGATGGTTATCGGAGAGCAAGAGCTTAACTACTCTCGGCAACAGCACCGTAGCCCACGCTCTCACTGGTGGTGGTATTTGGACGAACTGCAGATACCGCCTCAACGGGCAAAAAAGCAATATGAGCGACTTGCCGAAGCTTTCGCCACGGCCACCGGTTGACGGCTTTAACTATAGGGAAAGAGTGCCAAGATATAGGTGTCAGGTGTCAGAAACACAAGAGCTGAAACCTGAAACTCGAATACTAAAACCTGGTGTCATAAACAAAGTTTCAGGTAAGTGTAGACTACTTTTTGACTTTCATAAAAGGTGCCAAATTTACTATGGAAAATTTCACTACTACATGATATTTTCACAACATGGAATACCTTACCCCGACAGTCAGGCAAGACCACCTTGCTGGAACTTTTCTTGGCTGAGAAGGGTTGCTCGTCTCTTTTCTTTAACTGGGATACACCACAAGTCAAGGAATGGTACCGATTGGATAAGTATATGAGCACGCTACGGACAACGGTGAACGGTGAACGGTGAACCGTAAACGTCTACCGATTCTATTGGGAGAACATAGAATGAAAATACTGATTACCGGGGGCGCTGGTTTTATTGGCTCACATTTGGCGGATCAACTGCTCGAAATGGGTGAGGAGGTCTTTGCCATTGATAATCTTTCCACAGGCTGTCTGAAAAATATCGAACACCTCCGGGAAAATCCCGGATTTCATTTGATAGTCGATACCATCCTCCATGAAGCTGTGATGGATGATCTTATCTCAAAGTGTGACCATATTTATCACATGGCTGCAGCAGTCGGAGTAAAGCTCATCATGAACCGGCCTGTGCAAACACTGGAGACCAATATCAAGGGCACGGAGAGCGTGCTCAGGCTTTCCAACCGCTACAAGAAGAAGGTGCTGATCGCTTCGACTTCAGAGGTGTACGGCAAGGTAATGGATGGCAAGGGTTGCTCTCTGCTTTCCGAAGACACAGACCGCTTGATGGGCTCCACCACAAAGCGGCGCTGGGCATATGCCTGCTCTAAGGCCCTGGATGAGTTCCTGGCGTTGGCCTACTTTGAGGAGAAGAAGCTCCCGGTAATCATTGCCCGTCTGTTCAACACCGTGGGGCCAAGGCAAACCGGTCAGTACGGCATGGTAGTTCCCAACTTTGTCCAGAAGGCGCTTATCGGAAAACCCATTATCGTGTACGGCGATGGTACTCAGTCACGCAGTTTTGCCCATGTTTCAGATGTGGTGAAAGCGCTCATTTCCCTCATGAGTGAGCCGATGGCTGTTGGCCAGGTGATTAACGTTGGCAATACCGAAGAGGTGACAATTAATGACCTGGCCCTGTTAGTGAAGGAGATGACCAGCAGCGAATCGGAGATCGAGTACATCTCTTACAAGAAGGCGTATGGCCCGGGCTTTGAGGATATGAAGCGCCGTTGTCCGGATATCAGCAAGATCAGAGACCTGATTGGATTTGATCCAAAAGTCGATCTGCGAGGCATCATACACAGCGTTATCGAGCATTATGAGGGATAAGGGCTGGGTCAAAAGAGAGGAGAAGCGATGTGTGTGAGCCTTTGCGTATTCTATTGATTGACGATAGTGCTGACGATCGCTTGCTGACTATTTGCGAATTGCGCCGGGAGTTTGCCGACCTCCGGGTGGAGGAGATCACGGGGGCAAAAGGTTTTGCCCAGGCCCTGGAGAAGGGCGCTTTCGACCTGGTGATTACCGACTACCAACTGCTATGGAGCCATGGCCTGGCCGTGCTGAGTGCCGTCAAAGATGCATATCCGGATCTGCCGGTGATCATGTTCACTGCTGCCGGCAGCGAGGAGATCGCTGTGGAGGCGATGAAGGGCGGGCTGGACGACTATGTTCTTAAATCGCACAAACACTTCGTGCGCCTGTCAGGTGCAGTGCGCTCCGCCCTGGAACGGGCACGGGACCGCCAGTCGCTAAAGGAGAGTGAGGAGAAATACCGAAAGCTGACTGAGATCGCTAACGACGCTATATTTCTTGCAGATGCGGAAACCGGGATTATCCTTGAGGTAAACAAAAGGGCTGAAAAGATGCTTGGAATGACTGCCGCAGAAATTGTCGGTCTCCACCAAACGGAAATTCATCCAAAAGATGAAGCTCAACGTTACGTAGAACTTTTTGAGGACAGGGTTAAAGGTGGAAGAGGAATTGTAAAAGACCTCTACGTATGCCACAGAGATGGCCGCAAGATCCCCGTAGAAATCAGCGTGAGTTTCATAGAATTGGGCGGCAGAAGGATTTGTCAAGGCATCTTCAGAGACATGACCGAACACAAGCTGGCAGAAGAGGGGCTTAAGGAGAGTGAAGAGAGATTCAGGTCTCTTAGCGAAAATGCCCCGGATATCATTTACTGTTTGGGAGTTGATGGATCATTCACTTACGTCAATCCAGCATGGGAAAAGCTATTGGGGCATACAAGAGAAGAGGTTTTGGGGAAACACTTTACTGATTTCGCCAAATCGGAAGATGCCAAACACTACGTTACTACGTTTGAGAGTATCAGGGACAGAAATGAAACTCTCACATTCGTGATCGGCACGTTGATACATAAGGATGGTGCTTCCCTGCTTTTCAATCTGAGTGGCGCTCCGAATTTTGATTCAAAGGGTATGGTAGCTGGCATCGTGGGTGTTTTGAAAGACATTACTGAACACCGACGATTGGAGGCCCAACTCCTGCGAACCGAGAAGATGAAAGCTATCGGCACATTAGCCGGTGGCATTGCTCATGATTTTAATAACCTGCTCATGGGCATCCTGGGAAACGCCTCCATGATGCTTTCAGACATTGATTCCAGCCATCCCCATTGTGAGAAGCTAAGAAGCATTGAACGACATGTCGAAAGTGGGGCAGGACTGACCAGACAACTTCTAGGTTTTGCCAGAGGCGGCAAATATGAGGTGATGCCGACCGATTTGAATGACCTGATCAAGAAGACCTCGGACATGTTTGGCCGTACCAAAAAGGAGATAAGGATCCATAGAAAATACCAGGAAAACATAAAGACCGTGGAGGTGGACCAGAGTCAGATTGAGCACGTGCTGGTGAACCTTTTCGTCAATGCCTCGCAGTCCATGCCTGCTGGCGGGGACCTGTATCTTTGCACGGAAAATGTTTTTCTTGATGACGACTATGTGAAGCCATTTAATATCCATTCGGGCAATTACGTAAAGATATCTGTGGCTGACACCGGAGTCGGTATGGATGAAGCAACCCTGCAGAGGATATTTGAGCCATTTTTTACCACCAAGGAGATGGGTAGAGGAACGGGCCTGGGGTTGGCCTCTGCGTACGGCATCATCAAGAGCCATGGTGGCATCATCAATGTTTCCAGTAAACCTGGTGAAGGTGCCACGTTTAACATTTACCTGCCAGCAGTTGAAAAGCGAGTCGCAGAAGAAAAAAAATTGCCTGAAGAGGTCTTGAGGGGAAGAGAGACGATCCTCCTTGTCGATGACGAGGATATGATAATTGATGTCGGTGCCCAGATGCTAAAGAAACTCGGTTATGAGGTGCTGGTAGCCAGAGGAGGAAAAGAAGCCATACAGATCTACAAGAAGAACCAGCATAAGATCGATATGTTGATTCTCGATATGATCATGCCGGACATGGGTGGTGGGGAAACCTATGACATACTCAAGAAAATCGATCCGGATGTAAAGGTTCTACTTTCGAGCGGATACAGCATCAATGGTCGGGCAACCCAGATCCTGGAGTGTGGCTGCAATGGTTTTATTCAGAAGGCATTCACCATGGAAGAGCTATCTCAGAAGGTCAGGGCAATTCTGGAGTAAAGGAATTCCGCAATCCTATGATTTTCCAAGCGCATTCAACACAAGTGTTATCGGCCGGTCTTCCTCGCTTTTTCCGGCAAATCTGATGGGCCCCGGCCTTCTGTACTCATCGTCTTGGGGTACTGCACCGAGCCATTTGTCCCGGAATGCCTCTGCAACCCTAAAAGCCGGAGAACTTGTATCCACCACGCTTTTCTCCAACACAAGTGCCAGTTTGCCTTTTCTTTCTTCAAGATGCATAAGTGGGGCAATCGGAATCCCGATGGGTTCCCACATGGAAAAGTCCTTTTCCAAATTCTTTATTGCAGCCATCTGGCCGGTTGCACCATTGGCTATCAGGCTGAAAACGGTTAGGCCCAGATTATACGTGTAAATACAGTCAAATTTGGTTGGATCGCTCCCCCTGCCGTCGTAACCGTAGAAGTGGACCTGGGTGTTGAACTTTGGAACGGATTTCTTGAAGATTTTTTCAACAGGACCCGGGATTTTTTCATCTTCTTTAATGGCACCCCCCTTTATCAATGCCTGTTTTAGCCTTCTGACCGACATGATGGATGCTCTAACCAGCAGGAACTTAGAATCGCCATAGTTCTCAAAGATGACAGGCCCAAAATGATCAGGGTCCAGCCCCCCCCTCTCAAGCGTTTTTCTGTAGTAGGATCTTTCTATGCCGATTTTGTAAGCCCCTTTTTCCTTTAGGGTCTTCAGATAGTCTTTGACCAGCCCCATGATGACCTTGTCGGTCTCAACCTGGGAAAACTGGAAATTTCCATGACTGTCCCTTTCCGTAAGGAGCCCTTCCCGAAAAAACGCAGGGATATCATCAAAGAGGTCGTCATCCCGTGTGTTCCAGATGGTAAAGGAACTATCTTCCCGTGAACGCCTGGCCAGTTTCCGCAGATACTCCAGTTTATCGGCAAGAAGGGGGAAATCCGAGTGGAAGTCCGTATCGTGCACTTCGTTATATTCGGCGATAATAGCATTGAGCTTTATGATAAAGACCTGTATTTCGTTGATAAATTCCAAAACGCCTTCTGGTATGACAATTACACCGTAGTTCTTCCCAACGGCAGCCCTCCTTACAATACCCTCACAAAGCACACGGGAAAGATGCCGCAAGGTCATGCCATAGGCAGTGTAGTCTATCGTTCCTGCTTGTGTTGCTTTGTCAATTCTCTTCTGGTCCACATAGTCGGCAAGATCCTCGCCGACCAGAGTAATGTTTGCATGGGTCTGCAGGGCAACTTCAAGTGCCAGATGACTTGCCACCCTACCCATAACCTTGCAAATGTGCCAGTATTTGACATCAGATGTGCTGTCTGTACACAGGTTGCTTATCTCGTTGGCAAAAGCACGCGCAGCCGTATGAAAGCCAAAGGACATGGCGCACAAGACATTACCGTTTTCGTCTCTTACCTGTATATCACCATCGATAGTTTTGGGGACACCGATCACCTGAACACCATCTTCAAACATGTCTTGTGCCAGAAAAGCGGCATTGGTGTTTGAATCATCACCCCCCACGATTACAAGGGCATTTAGTTGAAGTTTTTTGCAGGTCTCCTTTGACAGGGCCATCTTCTGTTCAGTATCTATCTTTGTCCTGCCGGTCTTGATCATGCTGAAGCCCCCGAGATTCTTATAAGCATCAACAAGGCTTTCGGTCAGTTCCACGGCTTCATTTTCGATTATCCCGTCCGGTCCGAGCAAAAAACCGTATATTTTGCTTTGAGAGTTGGCTTGCTTGGCAGCGTCATAAATGCCTGCTATAACGTTATGCCCTCCGGGTGCAGGTCCTCCGGAAAATACAATACCTACGTTACGCTTCTTGCAGTACTGCTCTTTTAAAGACGCCTCCGGGGACTCAATACCAACAACGACCTGGACTCTATTATCTATAATGCTTGGCAACTCTTGTCTTGCTTGCTTGTCAACGGAAAACCTGTAATGCGGATCCTCTTGTAAAACAATATAAGGGCTGGAGAAGACCTCGCACTTTTTGGGGCTATGCGCCCTTCTTTCAACCAATTCCTGGTTGATATTGCTGATGACGTTCTGCACCTGCGGTTTTTTCATAAGATTTTCAATGCTTAGGGGCTCTTCTTTTGACATCGACAACCTCCGGGGCAAGATTAAAGCACAACAATGACAAAAAGTCGCTTTATATTCGTGAATATAAGGAGCAAGGGGCTTATGTGTCAAGGGATAAACGTAGGCGTTCATGGGTTCAGGGTTCACCGTTCAGGGTTGCTTTTTTTAGTTAACCTTCATTAACCCTGAACCCCTGAACGATTACATTATGAATTGCTGGAGTTCCTTGACTGTGCATTTCATTGCTGCTACTGTCGGAACTGCGGCTAAAACCGGCTAACGGGTCAACCCAAGATTTTCACTGGTATAGACTTTCACATATTAAATTTCACAGCGTTATCGGTCGTCGGCGTATTACAATACAACCTCCTCCCTCTGGCCTTGTAAAATTTAATATGTGAAAGTCTATAGTTCAATAAAACCTATATTGAGTAAGAAGGAGGAGTTGCCATGATACAATCGAGGTTATGCAGGGTATTGGTAGGCGTTCTGGGTGTAGTCGTTGTTTTCGCGATCTTTACCGGATGTGCCCGGTTGAAGAGTACGGGTACTGACAGCTCGCAAGAACCGGGGACCGAAGCAATCGCAGGACCTGACACGCCAGAACCTCTTTACTACGATTTTGAGGATGTGCTTGTCCCTTTGGAACTCAAGGTGAATAAGGGTAAATCCTTTGTTTATTCTGCCCCTGGTTTCAAGGCTGGCATTGTTTCATTGTCAGGACGAGTGGAGATGGAGTCCTTGATCAGTTTTTTTGAAAACAACATGACAAAGGACAACTGGCGACTGATGAGTATGTTCAAGTCACCACA
The DNA here is from genome assembly GCA_030592345.1 of Deltaproteobacteria bacterium. Classification (GTDB taxonomy): domain Bacteria; phylum Desulfobacterota; class Desulfobacteria; order Desulfobacterales. The sequence continues at coordinate 24,143 of JAUVJO010000004.1, read as the reverse complement.
TACCCTGATGTTTTTCAACAAACCGAATCGAAGCTGTATCATCAGCATTACCGAGGGAAAGTTTAGTACAGACGTCGAAATCTGGGTGGCGCCCACTTTGGAAGAAAATGAGGCCAAGTTGTTGAAGTAGGGCGCATGGAGCAGGGGGCAAGGGGCAGGGGTTAAGAACGCTTTGCGCCATGCGCCATGCACAACAATCAACATGCCAGAACCGCTTACGAATAAACGGATCGTGCTGGGAGTCTGCGGAGGAATAGCAGCATACAAGGCGGCGGATTTTCTGAGACTCCTCGCCAAGTGTGGTGCTAATGTGCGGGTTATCATGACCAGGGCCGGCCAGGCATTTATCGGGCCTGTCACATTTGAAGCCCTTTCAGGTCATCCGGTATGGACCGGTATCTTCGATGGCCGCGAAAAGAGTGCCTTTAGACATATCCAATGGGCAGAGGAGGCCGATGCCGCGGTCATCATGCCTGCCACAGCCAATATTATTGGAAAGATGGCCCACGGGATAGCTGATGACCATTTGACGACCTTTATCCTGGCCTTTAGATCGCCCATTCTGGTTTGCCCATCCATGAACGTCAACATGTACGAAAATCGCCTGGTACAGGACAACATTGAACGACTTCGCCAGGTGGGCATGCATATCGTTGGCCCGGAGAGCGGACCGTTGGCCTGTGGCCAAGAAGGGGCAGGTCGCCTCGCTGATATTGGAGCCATAGCAGAGCAGCTTAGATGCTTGCTCTCTTGCCAAGACCTGGCTGAAGAGCGCGTGCTGGTCACTGCAGGGCCTACCCAGGAACCGGTCGATCCGGTCAGGTTTATGAGCAACCCATCCTCTGGCAAGATGGGGTATGCATTGGCCTGTGCTGCCCGCAGACGTGGGGCAAAAGTCCTTTTGATCACCGGCCCCACCGTACTTCGTGATCCTCCCGGTGTAACAGTCATTCGCGTAAGGACCGCCCAAGAGATGTTTGACGCTGTCACGGCCAATGTAGATGGAAAGACCATGATCATGAAGGCGGCTGCCGTATCTGACTGGAGACCGGTCAGTGTCTCCCAGCATAAGCTAAAAAAGGGGGCCACAGGCAAGCAGCTTTCCCTTGAAAAGACCCAGGACATTCTAAAAGCCTTGGGTGACAAGAAAAAGGGCTGGATTCTGGTCGGTTTTGCGGCTGAGACAGATGACTTACAACAAAACGCAAAGGCCAAGCTGGCTGAAAAGAACCTGGACCTGATCGTGGCAAATCTTGTCGGACAGCCCGGTTCAGGGTTTGGTTCAGATACCAATCAGGTGAGCCTTTTTTACAGAGATGGTCGCACCGAAGACATTGGGCCCATGGACAAGGGAGCCCTTGCAGATATTATATTGGATAGGGTTAAGGGATTAAGGAATTGAGGGATTAGGATGATTAGGATGGATGGACGAAAAAAATGGCAAAATAATCTGCGGAAATCTGCGTAATCTGCGGATGGGATTGAGGGATTGAATATTGACTAACAACCAAACCTTATCTGAAATTACCCGCGATGTTAAGAGCTACCTTCAATACATTGAACACTTAGGATGCGAGGGGCTGGCTTTGTCCGAAGGGTCTGTGGAAACCCTTGAGCAGTTGGGCAAAGGGTCTGAGGCAGAGACCCTTGAGATGATTCAACGCGATCTTGGTGACTGCAGGCGGTGCAAGCTCCACAAGCAACGTAAACACATCGTCTTTGGTGCTGGAGACCCCCGGGCTCGATTGGTCCTGGTAGGTGAAGGTCCAGGTTACGAAGAAGATTTGCAGGGGATGCCTTTTGTTGGCAAGGCTGGTCAGTTGCTGACAAAGATCCTCAAGGCGATCAACCTGGCGCGGAAGGACGTCTATTTCTGCAATGTCATAAAGTGCCGTCCACCCGGCAATCGCAACCCCGAGCCAGACGAAATTGTGGCCTGCATCCCTTTTCTCCGGCGTCAGATCAGGGCCATAGGGCCCAAATTGATATGCGCGATGGGTACCTTTGCTGCCCAGACGCTTCTTCAAACAGATACACCAATATCGCAGTTGCGTGGCGATTTTCATGTTTATGAAAATATTCCACTGCTTGCAACATATCACCCGGCTTATCTTCTGCGCAATCCTGACAAAAAGCGCGACGTTTGGGAGGATGTGCAAAAACTTCAGGCGGTCTATGAGAAATAATAGATTTCGGTTACGAAATATCCTTATCCCGGCCCTTCTTATCCCCGCCCTTCTTGTCACGGTGCTGTTTGGGGCCTTTATGCCCACAGCTCGAGCTGCCAAGGGAGAGGTATATGTGATCAAGGCTTCTGGCACGATCAATCCGGGGCTTGCAGAATATCTCATAAGAAACATGGAAAAGGCCAACAGAGAAGGGGCTGCCTGTGTCGTGATGGAGCTTGACACCCCTGGCGGGCTGGCTCTTTCCATGCGTTCCATTGTAATGGCTATGTTGTCCATGGAGATTCCTGTGGTGGTTTATGTGTCGCCAAGCGGGGCCCGGGCTGCCTCTGCCGGTGTGATGATTACCCTTGCAGCCGACATTGCAGCCATGGCTCCGGGCACGAATATGGGCGCAGCCCACCCAGTGAACCTGGGGCAAGGTAAAATGGATGACACAATGGCCGATAAGGTCGTCAATGACATGGTGGCCTACACCAAAAGCATTGCAGAAAAACGGGGGCGCAACAGCGAATGGGCCGAAAAGGCTGTTCGCGAAAGTGTCTCTGTGACGGAAAAGGAGGCCATGGATCTCAAGGTCATCGACCTGGTTGCAGAGAATCTGGACGATTTGCTCGAAAAAATCGATGGTCGAGAGCTAAAAGACAAGGGGGTGCTCCACACCAAAGGGGTAGGGCGGGTGGTCCTGACAGAAGGCTTCAGGGACAAGATCCTCAAAACGTTGAGCGACCCCAACATCGCCTATATCCTTATGATGATCGGCTTGGCCGGCATCTATTTTGAGCTCTCCCATCCTGGGGCAATTTTCCCGGGCGTTATTGGGGCCATCTCGTTGATTTTGGCCTTCTATGCCTTTCAGACACTGCCGGTTAACTATGCAGGGTTATTGCTCATTGCTGTTGCCATTGTCCTGTTTATTCTTGAGATGAAGGTGACCAGCTATGGTCTTCTGAGCCTGGGGGGGATCATTGCACTTTTTTTGGGATCCCTGATGCTTTTTGAGGGGACAGCACCTGGAATGCGCCTATCATGGCAGGTACTGATCCCGACAGTGGTAATGATTTCCGGTTTTTTTGTTGCGGTGGCAGGTCTGGTATTTCGTGCTCAAATATCGAAACCCAAAACGGGTGACAAAGGCTTAATCGGGGAGGTGGGCGTGGCAAAAAGCAGGCTCTGGCCGGAAGGTAAGGTCTTTGTTCACGGGGAGCTCTGGAATGCGGTAGCCGATCAAACGATTGAACCGGGCACCAGGGTCTGTGTGGTTGGGGTAGATGGACTGACTCTAAGGGTCGAGCAAGTTGGATAGTCATTTGTCATTGGTGGTAGATACTGGATGCTGGGGATACTCGATACTGGATGCTGGATAACAAATAACCAATGACAGATGACCGATGATAAATGATAAATGACCACTGAAAAGGAGGCTTATCATGATTACGACGATTTCAGGCATTGTCCTGCTACTGTTTTTTCTGGCCGCAGCGATTCGTGTCCTCAATGAATATGAAAGGGGGATCATATTCCGTTTGGGGCGCGTTATTGGTGCCAAAGGCCCTGGTTTGATCATCCTGATCCCGATTGTTGATAAAATGGTGAAGGTGAGCCTGCGTCTTGTTGCCATGGACGTGGATCCTCAGGATGTCATCACCAGGGACAATGTGTCGGTGAAGGTGAATGCTGTCATCTACTTCAGGGTCATGGAACCGGTAAAATCGATCATTGAGGTCGAAAACTACATGTACGCCACATCGCAGCTTGCCCAAACCACACTGCGTAGCGTATGCGGACAGGCTGAATTGGATGAATTACTTTCCGAGCGGGATCAGATCAACTCAAAGCTTCAGGGAATCCTGGATTCCCAGACAGATCCGTGGGGAATCAAGGTCTCCACCGTTGAAGTCAAGCATATCGATCTTCCCCAGGAAATGCAGAGGGCCATGGCTAAGCAGGCAGAGGCAGAGCGAGAGCGACGTGCCAAGGTCATCAACGCAGAGGGAGAGTTTCAAGCGTCAACCAGGCTGGCAGAGGCTTCTACCATCATGAGGGACCACCCCATAGCCTTGCAGTTGCGGTATCTTCAGACCCTTCGGGAGATCGCTACAGAGAACAATTCCACGACCGTGTTTCCGATCCCGATCGACCTTTTTAAGCCATTTCTCTCCCTGATTGGAGAAAAAAAGGGGTAACCATCGTGAATCTGCCACGGGGAAGAAATGACTGACAATCTGGTCAAGCTTCTGCTCGCCGAGGATAACTCTGGGAAAGAGGCTCTTTCTGAATCTGAAGACACTCAAAACCGGTTGGGCCAACATGAGAAAATAGCGACTCTCGGACAATTATCACTTGGATTTATCCGTCAAATCGCAAAACCCTTGAATGTCATTACAATAGGTATGGAGTTTCTTGGTAACGTTTTGCCAAAGATAGACGAGAAACTTAAAGAGCCCGTCAGGAGAATAAATCAAGCTGTAAACAAAGCAAACAATCTTGTTGATGATTTCCTGCAATTTTCAAGAACATCTGAATTTGAACTTGAATCCGTAGATATTTGCCAATTATTGGATGAAGCCATTGACTTGTTTGGACATCGGGCACTCGCCAATAGTATTGAAATACACCGAAACTGGTGTGAAGAATTAATAGAGGTTAAAGCTAACAAAAACATATTGCAGCAAGTTTTTATTAATTTTTTTACCAATGCATTTGATGCTATGCCAAAAGGAGGTGATATTAGAATAAATGTTTACAACAAAAAACTGGAAGAGGTAGGAAATAGAGTTGGCTATAGGGCAACCGATCACTTTAAAACAGGTGACAGGGCGATCGTAGTTGAATTTGAAGATACTGGGCAGGGTATTCCCAAAGATATATTACCCATGATATTTCAGCCTTATTTTAGTACAAAGGAAACAGAAAAACGAGCAGGTCTCGGGCTCAGCATGGTACATTTAATAGTTGAGCGGCACCAAGGAACTATTGAAGTAGAGAGTGCCGCAAACAAGGGGACAAGATTTACAATAAACTTACATCCGGCAGGAAATGAGATTGGATAGGTGGGGCACGATTGAAAAACCAACCATTAATTTCCCTCCGCAGCCTTTCCCTTCCGCCTCCAGTTGCCACCTTCAACCAAACATGCCGAAATCTTCCTTGTGGAAGATTTCTTCCATTTTTATGGATACGTTCCGGTCAAATTTTTCCACCTTGACATCCTTCAATACTTTGTTGTACGAGTCTTTTTTTACGATTGATGTCAAGAGGCAGGGGCGCGACGGCGCAACACTGGATCGCGTTAAATAGGGATGAGGAGAGTCTGGTAATGGGTAAAAAGGAGCAGAAAGAGAAAAAAGAGAAACCGCTGGATCGAATGACAGCTAAAGAGCTGCGAGAACTTGCCTTAACGATTCCGGAGATATCAGGAGTCCACGGGATGAACAAGGCCGAACTGCTCGCTGCAATTAAAGAGGTTCGGGGAATTGTAGATGATAAGGCGAAAAAATCTGATGTGTCTGTCAGGGATACCAAGAAAAAGATTCAGGGCCTCAAACTACTAAAGACAGAGGCCCATGAGAGCAAGGATATGGCAAAAGCCGATTTGTTGAGACGCCGCATAAGTCGTCTCAAGAAGAAAACACGCAGAGCCGCGTAAAGGCAGGGCCGTATGATCAGTCCCGGGCAGATAGCCTTTGACATAGACGGCGTTTTTGCAAATACCATGGGGCTTTTTTTAGAGATTGCGCGCAAGGACTACGGCATCAACCACATAAAATACGAGGATATTACACAGTATTTTCTGGAAGAGTGCCTGGACGTAAAGCCTGAGATTATCAACATCATTATTAATGGAATACTCGAAGGGAACTTTGAGTCAGAGCTCAATCCCATAGAAGGTTCGGTTGAGGCCCTTTCTGAAATCGGCCAGAAAGGGCCACTTCTTTTTGTGACCGCCCGCCCCGTGCTTCCACCGATTCAGGCATGGGTGGAGAAAATGCTTTCTCAGCTTCCCTTCCCGGTTGAAGTGATTGCCACGGGCGCGTTTGAGGCAAAGGCCGGTGTGCTCAAGGCACGGGGTATCCAGTACTTTGTAGACGACTACCTTGAGATCTGTTTCATGTTAGACAAGCACGATATTACCCCCATCCTGTTTCACCAACCTTGGAATCGATTCCCCCATCCTTTCCTGGAGGTCGCCAACTGGCCTGAGATTATGGGCATCATCGATCTGTCAGGTTCTTAATTTTTCCATTTTTCTATTGATTTTTCAACAGATTCTGATAAACATTATAGTTTTGTGCAGAACCGTATCCATGGGCCAAACAGTTCAACCATCCGCGAGGTCAGGATAAACGTGAGACAATGGATTGAGACCTTTATTGAAACCATGTCAGCCGAAAAGGGCTTTTCGTCTCACACGTGTCGGGCCTACCGCAAAGATCTGGAGCAGTTTTCCGACTATCTGGAGCAAGAGATTCAAACTGAAACAAGGCCCGATATTGATGCCGTGGACGGCCTCATGCTCCGCTCTTACCTGGGTTTTTTGCATGACAAACATAAAAAAACGACCATCGCCCGGAAACTCTCTGCCTTGAGATCTTTTTTTCGATTTCTGGTAAGACGGGGGTTGATTGATAGAAACCCCGGAGAAGCGGTTTTGACTCCTAAGCGGGGGCAGCCCGTGCCGAACTATCTTCCAATTGATGAGACATTTCGTCTGTTGGACGGAATCAAGGGGGATTCGCTCCTTGGTTTGCGGAACAGGGCGATTCTTGAGACTCTCTATTCGACAGGGTTGCGAGTAGGGGAGCTGGTAGGGATGGACGTGCAGGACGTTGATTTTGACACTTGCCTTGTCCGTGTGCTGGGAAAGGGTAATAAGGAGCGGCTGTCTCCAGTGGGAAAGAAGGCTCTGCATTGCATCCGGGTTTACCTGGATGGCAGGAGCCAGGGCAGGGCAATGCGTCACATGTGCCAGGAGCCCTTGTTTCTGAACAAGCTAGGTGGGCGTTTGAGTGCCCGTTCCGTTCAGCGGCTCCTTGAAAAGGCAATACGAGAATTAGGACTGATACGGCCCATAACGCCCCATGGGCTGCGTCACACTTTTGCCACCCATATGCTCGATGCAGGAGCAGACCTTCGGATGGTTCAGGAACTGCTTGGTCATGCAAGCCTGACTACTACGCAAAGGTATACGCACGTGAGTATCGACCGGCTGATGGAGGTCTATGACAAGGCGCATCCGAGGAGATAGGGAAGTATAAAGTGCCTAAAGTGTCTAAAGTGTCTAAAGTGAGCTAAAGTGCCTAAAATGTTTAAAAGAGTGCGCTATGCTTAGCACGTTTATTAACTGCGGTTTTTCAACGTGCCTTGTGAGCTAAAGTGCCTAAAATTGTAGGACCAAAAACCACAACTTGATATATAATTTCTTCAAGTCCTCAACTTTAGTTCACTTTAGTTCACTTTAGTTCACTTTAGTTCACTTTAGGCACTTTAGCTCACTTTTTTACCCCCTGGAGAGTTGGTGTATGAACGCAATGAACATGAATCTTCACGGAACCACGATTTTGGCTGTGCGTCGAGGCCCTCACGTGGCTTTGGCAGGAGATGGCCAGGTGACCATTAAAGATACTATTATGAAACACCGTGCCAGGAAGGTTCGCAAGATATATAAGGACCAAATCATCGTAGGGTTTGCCGGAGCTACTGCCGACGCCTTGAATCTGTATGATCGCTTTGAAGGGAAACTTGAGCAGTTCAACGGCAACATTACACGCTCGGCAGTAGAGCTCGCCAAGGACTGGAGGACTGACAAGTATTTGAGACGCTTGGAGGCGCTACTCATGGCTGCGGATTCCGACCATTTGTTTCTGCTGTCCGGAAATGGTGATGTGATTGAGCCGGATGAAGGGATCCTGGGAATCGGCTCCGGAGGGGCCTATGCCCAGGCCGCTGCAGCCGCCCTGGTTCATCACACAGAGCTGGATGCAAGATCGATTGCAGAAGCCGCCATGAAGATTGCCGCCTCCATTTGTATTTACACAAACGAAGAGATCACCATTGAAGAGATCAAATGACTGTAAGCGTTCACAGGTTCAGGGTTCACCGTTCAGGGTTGCTTTTTACCCGGTCTTGCTCGTAGACCGGAAAATATTTAATGAAACTACTGTAACCACTGTAACCTTTTTGCATTGAAGGTTTGGTAGGACAGAATTGCGTTGCCGTAAAAATTTTGTGACCCAATGTACTTATGTTCGGCAAGCACGTAACACCGTCCTACCGTTTGAATTTCATACAATAAACGGTTCAGTTCATCGGCCAACTCTGAACCTTTGAACTCTGAACCCGTGAACGGTTACCTCGAATTCAGGAGTATCTATGAAAAAGTTGACACCACGTGAGATCGTAGCAGCTCTGGACAAATATATAATAAGCCAGAACGATGCCAAGCGTTCTGTTGCTATTGCTCTTAGGAATCGGTGGCGCCGTAGGCAGGTCCCGGAAGATTTGAGGGATGAGATAGCCCCTAAAAACATTATTCTCATAGGCCCCACTGGGGTTGGTAAGACCGAGATTGCAAGGCGTTTGGCGCGTTTGGCAGATTCGCCCTTTTTGAAAATTGAGGCCTCCAAGTTCACCGAAGTCGGATATGTGGGCAGGGATGTTGAGTCAATGGTCCGCGATCTGACAGAGCTGGCTGTTAGTATGGTAAAATCAAAGGAGCAGGAGGCGGTTAAGGCAAAGGCCCGAACCATTGCTGAGGAACGAATGCTTGATATTCTTCTCCCGCCGAAAAAAGAGCCGGAGCCGTCTGAGGGCACTGAAGGTGAAGAGACGACATTGGAGCTGGTGAGAAAAGACGCGATAGAGCCCCCGTCAACACGCGAGAAAATCCGAAAAATGTTACGGAGCGGCAAACTTGACAATCGTTATGTTGACCTGGAAGTGGCTGAACGTAACATGCCTGTGGTGGAGATATTTTCCAGCGTAGGGCTTGAGGAGATGGACATCAACATCAAGGACATGTTTGGCAGCATGTTTCCCAAAAAAACAAAAAAACGCAAAGTCAAGGTCCCTGAAGCCATTGAGATCCTCACTAACGAGGAGGCCCAGCGACTCGTTGACATGGACAAGGTCGTAAAGGAAGCAATAACCAAGGTGGAAGAGACCGGCATCATCTTTCTCGATGAGATCGACAAGATTACTGGAAGAGAGGGGTCCCACGGGCCGGATGTCTCGAGGGAGGGCGTTCAGCGGGACCTCCTTCCCATCGTGGAAGGATGCACTGTGGCCACAAAGTATGGTATGGTCAAGACAGACCATATCCTTTTTATTGCCTCAGGGGCCTTTCATGTTACCAAGCCTTCTGACCTGGTCCCGGAACTGCAAGGCCGCTTTCCAATCAGGGTGGAGCTAAAATCTCTCGGAAAAGAGGATTTTATCAGGATTCTAACCGAGCCTAAGAATGCCCTTCGGCTTCAGTATGAGGCATTACTCAAGACCGAGGACATAACCCTGGTATTTGAAGACGATGCAATTTCCGCCATCGCAGAGATTGCTACAGAGGTCAATGCCCGTACCGAAAACATAGGGGCAAGGAGGCTCCACACGGTCATGGAGCGACTCCTTGATGAGATCCTGTTTGACGCACCGGATGTTGCCGCACAAAAAATCGTCATTGATGCAAAATACGTGTATGACAAACTAGAGGGCATCAAAGAGGACGTGGACCTAAGCCGGTACATCCTTTAAAGTGAGCTAAAGTGTCTAAAGTGAACTAAAGTGAACTAAAGTTGAGGAGTTGAAAATCTTTTCGAATTTGTCTTGTTCCTTTTAACTTTAGGCATTTTAGTTCACTTTAGACACTCCAATTTTGACAAATGACCACCACTGTTGCCGACATACTCATTGAGGCCCTGCCGTATATCCGTCGTTTCTACGGAGAGACTATCGTTATCAAATACGGCGGGCATGCCATGGTTGATCAGCGTCTTAAGGAGGACTTTGCCCGTGATATAACCCTGATGAAATTTATAGGCTTGCATCCTGTGGTGGTCCATGGCGGCGGTCCGCAGATCGGATCGGTCCTGGAAAAAATGGGGATCACGTCTCACTTTGTAGATGGGATGCGGGTGACGGATGAACCCACCATGGATGTCGTTGAGATGGTTCTTGTGGGCAAAGTCAACAAGGAGATCGTGGCCCAGATCAGTCAACAGGGTGGCAAGGCAGTCGGCTTGAGCGGTAAGGATGGTGGCCTGATCCTTTCCAAAAAACTGCATCTTGTTCGTCCCGCGGCAGAAGACAAGCCTCCTGAGATCATAGACATAGGCATGGTGGGCGAGGTCGCAGGCATAAATCCTGAGGTCATACGGACCCTGGAGGCTGGGGGCTTTATTCCGGTCATTGCTCCGGTTGGTGTAGGAGGCTCGGGGGAGACGTACAACATCAATGCCGACTGGGTGGCCAGCAAGATTGCCGTAGCGCTTGGTGCGATCAAGCTGATCCTGCTCACAGACGTGGCAGGTATCCTGGACGGCAGAGGCTCACTGATATCTTCTATCACGGCAGGAGCCATGCACGAGCTGCTCAAGGGAGGCACTGTCTCTGGGGGGATGATTCCAAAGATGCAATGCGCCCTGGAGGCCGCTGAACGCGGTGTAAGAAGGGTGCATATCGTCGACGGTCGCACACCACATGCTGTACTCCTTGAGCTTTTTACAGACAAAGGAATAGGAACGGAAGTTAGTGAATAGAGAGGGCAGTGTCTAAAGTGCCTGAAGTGAGCTAAAGTGAGCTAAAGTTGACGGATTGAAGAAACCTTTTTTAAATTGGTTTAAGTCCTTTAACTTTAGGCATTTTAGGCACTTTAGTTCACTTTTACTGACAAATGACTACTGACAAAACAATAGAAACAGCAGACAGGGTGATCGCCAGTACGTACAGCCGGTTTCCGATCGTACTGACAGAGGGCAAGGGATGCATGCTGACAGACGCACAAGGTCGCACATATACCGATTTTGTGGCCGGGATTGCAGTCTGCAATCTGGGACATGCCCATGAGGGTATTGCCCGAGCTGTTGCAGATCAGGCCCGGCGTCTGGTGCATGTATCTAATTTTTATTATACTGAGCCGCAAATCGAGTTGGCCAAGTGGCTGGTTGAGCACTCCTTTGCCGACCGGGTCTTTTTTTGCAACAGTGGCGCTGAGGCAAATGAGGCGGCAATCAAGCTGGCACGCAAATATTTCAAAGATCGCGGTCTTCCTGAGCGGTTTGGGATGATCACCATGGAAGGGTCTTTTCATGGTCGAACCATGGCGACCCTGGCGGCTACTGGTCAGGCAAAAATCCGCAAAGGCTTTGAACCCCTTCTGACCGGATTTGACATTGTCCCTTTTAATGATCTTGATGCGGTCGGAAATGCCATCTCCAAGGAAACCTGTGCGGTAATGGTGGAACCGATCCAGGGGGAAGGCGGTGTCCAGTGCCCGGCCCAGGGGTATCTGGAAGGCTTACGGGAGTTGTGCGACAGAGAAGGGCTGCTCCTTATCTTTGATGAAGTCCAAACAGGCATGGGGCGGACAGGAAAACTCTTTGCCTATGAGCATTCTTCTGTAACACCTGATATCATGACCTTGGCTAAGGCATTGGCTAACGGGCTTCCCATGGGGGCGATGCTGGCCAAGGAAGGGGTGGCCAGGGCCTTTACGCCGGGGTCCCACGCTTCGACCTTTGGCGGGACTCCGTTGGTTGCCATTGCAGCACTAACAGTGGCCAAGACCCTTCTGGAGGAAGGAGTGCTTGAAAACTGCCAAAGGGTCGGAAACTATTTTAAAGAGCAACTCCTGAGCCTGATGCCAAAATATGCCTTTATTCGTGAGGTCCGGGGAGCGGGGCTCTTGATCGGTCTCGACCTCGCGTGTGACGGCACGGCTATTGTGAAACAATGTATGGAGCGGGGCTTCTTGATCAACTGCACCCAGGAACATACTCTGCGATTCATCCCGCCGCTTATTATTCAGAAGAAGGAGATAGACGCACTTATTGCGTGCCTTGATAGCGTATTTGAGGGTCTTTCGGTATGAAAAAGGACCTTTTAACCCTAAGGGACTTAAGTGCTGATGATTTCGAGGCCCTCTTTGCGCGGTCATTCGATCTTAAAGGACGTCATGGGGCAGGAATTCCGGATCTAATGCTTCAAGGAAGAACACTAGGGCTTGTCTTTGACAAGGCATCTACTCGAACGCGGGTCTCCTTTGAGGCTGCGATGATCCAGTTGGGCGGCACCCCGCTTTTCTTGAGTGCCAAGGATACACAACTGGCTCGAAACGAACCGATTGCAGATACGGCCCGTGTCCTTTCCAGGTATCTGAACGCACTGGTGGTCAGGACCTATTCCCAGGGCTTGCTTGAAGAGCTGGCAGCAGCAGCTTCTGTCCCTGTAATAAACGGACTGACAGATCTATATCATCCCTGCCAGGTGTTGAGTGACCTCATGACCATATTGGAAAAAAAGGGCAAACTAAATGGACTCAAGCTCGTGTGGGTCGGTGATGGTAACAATGTGGCCCATTCCTGGCTGAACGCATCAGCCATCTTAGGGCTTCATTTGGTCCTTGCGTGCCCGGAGGGTTACTATCCAAAGGAAGAGATCCTGGAGCCAGCAAAAAAGGATACCAGTGGTAACATCATAGTTCTTTCTGATCCCAAACAGGCTGTTTGTGATGCAGACGTCATCTATACCGACGTGTGGACCAGTATGGGCCAGGAGAGCGAATCGGATCTGCGCAAGAAGATCTTCAGGCCGTATCAGGTGAACCAGGCGTTGGTCGATTTGGCCAAAGATGATGTTATAGTTATGCATTGTCTGCCAGCTCACAAGGGCGATGAAATCTCGGCAGATGTTTTTGAAGGCCCCCGGTCAGTTGTATGGGATCAAGCCGAAAACAAGCTCCACATGCACAAGGCAGTCCTGGAGAGGTTTGTGGCAAGGCAATAGTTATTGGTTATTAGTTATTATGGATAAGTGATAATCGATGTCAAAGATCTGCTTCGTCACAGGCCTACAGATGTAGGGGGGCTGATTACCAATGACAAGTGACAAGTGACAAAATGACAAAATTTCCTGGAGAGATTAGAAAGATCGTCCTGGCCTATTCTGGTGGCCTTGACACTTCTGTTATCCTGAAGTGGCTAAGCGAGACTTATGAGTGCCCGGTGGTTGCCTTTGCCGCTGATATCGGCCAGGGAGAAGAGCTGGACCACCTGGAGGAAAAGGGACTGAGCACAGGAGCTGAGAAGGTAATTATTGAGGACTTGAAAGATGTCTTTGTGCGCGACTACGTGTTTCCGGCATTTCGCGCTAATGCCATTTATGAAGGCCACTATCTTCTGGGGACTTCGCTTGCCCGTCCCCTAATTGCCAAACGACAGGTGGAGATTGCCCAGACAGAGGATGCCGACACCCTGAGTCACGGGGCCACAGGAAAGGGAAACGATCAGGTGCGCTTTGAGCTGGCCTATCAGGCATTGGCCCCTGACATGAATATCATTGCACCATGGCGAGTATGGTCATTAAATTCCCGTGAGTCTCTTATGGATTATGCCAAGGCTAACGGGATTGCAGTCCCGGCCAGTCCGAAAAAGCCGTATAGTACGGATCGGAATTTGCTTCACGTGAGCTACGAGGGAGGTATCCTTGAAGATCCCTGGCAAGGGCCGCCAGAAGAGATATTTTGCGTTTCCGTATCCCCGCAGGCAGCTCCTGACAGGCCGGAGGTTATTGAGATCTCCTTTGAACGTGGAGACCCGGTAGCCATTAACGGCGAAAGGCTTTCTCCTGCCGAGCTTCTTACCCGGCTAAATGTGCTCGGAGGTCGAAACGGCATAGGGCGGATCGATCTGGTGGAAAACCGGTTTGTGGGAATGAAGTCAAGAGGGGTGTACGAGACGCCAGGGGGCACGATCCTGAGGGTGGCCCACATGGCCGTAGAATCGCTTACCATGGACCGCGAGGTCATGCATCTTCGTGATTCCCTGATACCCAAGTATGCTGAGTTGGTATATTACGGATTCTGGTTTTCCCCTGAAATGAAGGCATTGCAGGCATTTATTGATGAAACGCAAAATACAGTGTCAGGCACGGTACGTTTGGAACTCTATAAAGGAAACTGTCGTGTGACGGGCCGCAAATCTGACACGTCGCTGTACAGAAGCGATTTCGCAACCTTTGAATCAGATCAGGTCTATCGTCACCAGGACGCAGAAGGCTTTATCCGCCTCAACGCCCTAAGGCTCCGTATTCAGGCTATGGTGAAGAATCGTAAGAGTCAGTAAAGTGAGCTAAAGTGCCTAAAGTGAGCTAAAGTGACTCCCGCCTTTAGCGGGGTTGAGGACTTGAAGAGATTAATATAAAAAGCTCGTTATTAGTCACGCAATTTTAGGCACTTTAGTTCACTTTAGCTCACTTTCAATAACAGACCGAGGTAACTTGTGGCAGAAAAACCATGGGCTGGCAGATTTACTGAGAAGACAGACGAAAGGGTAGAGTCCTTCACTTCTTCTATTGCTTTTGACAGACGCCTTGCACACTACGACATAGAAGGCAGCATTGCCCATTGTCGAATGCTTGCCAGTCAGTCGATTATCTCCGAGGATGAAGCATCCAAGATCGTGAAAGGCCTCGACCGGATAGCCGGCGATATTGAACGCGGGAACTTTAAACTCGATGACGCCCTGGAAGATATCCATATGAACATCGAGGACCGGCTGACAAAAAAAATCGGCAAAGTCGCACAAAAACTTCATACGGCAAGGAGCCGAAACGATCAGGTTGCCTCAGACGTTCGGATGTATCTTCGGGACGAGGTTGGAAACCTTGTCCAAAAGCTCACTGGCTTGCGGCTTGCTCTTGTGCAATTTGCTGACATGCATATTGACGCAATCATGCCGGGGTATACACACCTTCAGCGTGCCCAGCCTGTGCTCTTTTCGCATCACCTTATGGCCTATTATGAGATGTTTGCGCGGGACACGGCCCGGTTAAAGGATGCCCTCAAGCGGATCAACGTCATGCCATTAGGAAGTGCGGCCCTGGCCGGCACCACCTATCCCATCAACAGGGCATATACTGCCAGGCTGCTTAATTTTCCCAAAATCTCGGCCAATAGCCTGGACAGTGTCAGCAGCAGAGATTTTGTTATTGAGTTTCTGGCTGCGGCCAGCATCTGTATGGTTCATTTGAGCCGTCTGTCAGAGGAGTTGATCCTTTGGTCCTCGAGAGAATTCGGCTTTGTGGAAATACCGGATGCCTTTGCCACGGGGAGCAGCATCATGCCCCAGAAAAAAAATCCCGATGTTGCTGAGTTGGTCCGGGGCAAGGCAGGCCGCGTATTCGGCAACCTGGTAGCGCTGTTGACCGTCATGAAAGGCTTGCCCCTTTCTTACAATCGGGACATGCAAGAAGACAAGGAGCCCCTTTTTGACACAGTAGACACTCTCAAGGCGTGTCTCGATGTATACCAGGAACTCATTCCAAGGTTGAAAGTGAATCGGGCAGCCATGGAAAATGCAGTTTCAAAGGGCTTCCTGAATGCAACAGACATGGCCGATTACCTGGTGACCAGGGGGATGGCCTTCCGAGAGGCGCACCATTGCACCGGAGAGGTGATCCGGTATGCCATGGGGCAAAACAAGGAACTCCACGAACTTTCGCTAAAAGATATTTCGCGGTTTTCCAAACTCTTCTCAGAAGATCTCTTTGAGCTTCTGACACCGCAACAGATGGTCAACAGGCGACTTTCTGCTGGCGGCACAGCAACAAAGAATGTGACTCGGGCGATCCAAAAGGCAGAGAATGCCATTAGCCGCGAGATGGTTAAGAGTAAGGGAAATGAAAAGGGAAAAAGGGCGTCAAGATAGGCTGCCCTTTCTAATATTCTTGGGGCTTTTGCTCTGTTGCCCAGGGTGCGGCAAGAAGGGGCCGCCTGTTGTCCCTGATGCTGTTGTTCCCCCACCAGTCAATGACTTAAAGGCATATGTTGTAAGCGGCGAGGTGCGATTGACTTGGTCCGTCCCGAAAAAGGGGGACACCATGTTTGGGGGGATAGAGGGTTTCAGGGTTTATAAGTATCAAACCGGTGGTTTCGTGGCGCCATGCCCAGGCTGTCCAATCCCTTTTAGTCCGTGGCTTGATATCAGGCTCAAAGATCCTGAACCCGCTCTGGTTGAAGGAGATCGTATCACCTGTTATGACCGGGTTGAGTCCGGATACCGATATGTCTATAAGGTTATCGTTTATCACAAGACCGGCGGCGTGAGTGAGGATTCAAATTTGGTCTTCTGCTACATTTCCGGTAGGCGTTGACAGGTTCAGGGTTCACCGTTCAGGGTCACCTTTTTTTCGTTGACCTTGCTTGTAGACTAGTCCGCAAGACGTACGGCGGGATGAAACTACGAATCAAGAGTTTAGATTCTTGTTAAAACCTGAACCTTTGAACCTCTGAACCCGTGAACGGTTACCATTTCCGAATCACGAATGACAAACCCTAATGAATCACTTTAACTATCGTAACGATCACATGTATTGCGAAGACGTCTCGGTGTCCGAGATAGCCCAAGAAGTAGGCACCCCTTTTTACCTGTACAGCCATGCGACACTCCGGCACCATTTCCTTGCTTTTCAAAAGGCCTTTGAGGACGTACCTCACCTGGTCTGCTTTTCTGCCAAGTCTAACTCAAACCTTGCAGTGCTGAGACTCTTCAGGAATCTTGGAGGTGGCCTGGATATTGTATCCGGCGGGGAATTGTTCCGGGGACTGAAGGCGGGTATTGCGCCGGAGAGGATTGTCTTTTCCGGGGTGGGAAAGCGTGAGGATGAGATAGCATACGCCCTTGAAAACGGTATTCTTATGCTTAATGTTGAATCATTTCAGGAGCTTGATCTCATA
The DNA here is from genome assembly GCA_030592345.1 of Deltaproteobacteria bacterium. Classification (GTDB taxonomy): domain Bacteria; phylum Desulfobacterota; class Desulfobacteria; order Desulfobacterales. The sequence goes on along the minus strand of JAUVJO010000004.1, from coordinate 7,013 downwards.
GATAAGTGTGCTGGTCGCCTAAGAAAAAAAGCCCCTGTTGCCATTCGTGTGAATCCGGACGTTGACCCCAGGACACACCCGTACATCTCCACAGGTTTGAAAAAGAACAAGTTTGGGTTGAACATGGAGGCTGCTGTAGAAACCTACAAGGCAGCAGATGCTCGTCGTCATGTGGAAGTGATTGGTATCAGTTGCCATATTGGTTCGCAGGTAACAGAGATGGCCCCGTTCGTAGATGCCTTAGAGAGGTTGAAGAATTTCATCTCCACCTTGGAGTCATGCGACATTTCCATCAAATATCTCGACCTTGGTGGCGGGCTTGGAATCACCTATGATCAAGAATCCCCACCCCACCCCAGCGAATACGGAGCGGCCATCCTGGAGACCCTGGGTCGTGTGCCATTCACTCTTGTCCTTGAACCCGGACGTGTGATTGTCGGTAATGCAGGCATACTTGTAACCAGGGTCCTTTACACAAAGCAGGGTGAAGACAAGGATTTTGTTATTGTAGATTCGGCCATGAACGACCTTGTGCGGCCATCCCTTTACAATGCTTACCACGCCATAGAGCCGGTGGCAAGAGATGCTGAAGGGACAATCAAGGCCGATATCGTTGGCCCTGTTTGCGAGAGCGGCGATTTTCTTGCCAGGGATCGCCAGATTCCTCATGTTGAATCCGGTGACCTCCTGGCAATAATGAGTGCAGGGGCTTACGGTTTTACTATGTCTTCCAATTACAATTCAAGGCCGCGGGTTTGCGAGGTTATGGTCAAAGAAGATCGGTTTTTTGTGATCAAGGCACGGGAATCCTACGAGGACTTGATTGCAGGAGAGTCGATACCGCCTTTTCTGTGAAGAATGACAAATGACTAAAACAGGAATTTCCTTCTACAAGATGAGCGGCAGTGGAAACGATTTTATTCTTGTTGATAATCGTGACAGGTTTGTGTTCGAAGAGAACTTGAGCGAGTGGATTCGCTCGATTTGCCAAAGAAAACGCTCAGTCGGGGCAGACGGATTCATCCTTATAGAGACATCAAAAGAGGCTGATTTCAAATGGCGCTTTTTCAATGCAGATGGCGGAGAAGTGGAGATGTGCGGCAACGGGGGGCGGTGCGCTGCGAGGCTGGCCTTTCTGAAAGGGATCGCAGGTCCACGGCTCAGCTTCAAAACCAAGGCTGGCGTAATCAAGGCCGAGATCACAGGCAAGCGGGTCAAGTTGGAGATGCCACAACCTTCAGCGGCCAAGCTTGATTATCTCCTGGAGACTGAAGGACAAACCTTTACTGCGAGCGATGTCACGGTGGGTGTGCCCCATGTGGTAATTTTGGTGAAGGACGTTGAAGCAGCGCCGGTTCTTAGATCAGGCCGGACCATACGGTATCATGAGCGCTATGCCCCGGCTGGCACAAATGTGAATTTTGTACAACCCTTAGCTGACAACACTTTTGCCATTCGTACCTATGAACGGGGGGTTGAGGACGAGACGCTTGCCTGCGGAACGGGTTCAGTGGCTGCTGCGCTTATTTTTTCTCTAAAAGGGATGGCTTTCTCCCCATCGACGTTTCACACAAGAGGCGGCGAGCCTCTCAAGATCTACTTTGAGAAAAACGAAAATGATTTTCGTAGCGTCTTTCTCGGGGGGGACGCAAGGGTTATCTATGAAGGTCAGCTCTGGGAGGAAGAATAGTGACCAACAACGGAGGACAAAATTGAATATTGAAGGATCTGAAAGACTAAAACGCCTCCCACCTTATCTTTTTAAGGAGATCGATCGTCAGAAGGAAGAGGTCCGTGCCAAGGGTGTGGATATTATCGACCTTGGCGTGGGTGATCCGGATCTTCCGACGCCCCCCCATATTATCGAGGCATTGAAACAGGCTGCCGCAGACCCTGCCAATCACCGGTACCCTTCCTATTCAGGTATGGGTGACTTTAACGCTGCTGTCTCAAGGTGGTACAAGCACAGGTTCAACGTGGATCTGGATGCGGGCAGCGAGGTCGTAACCCTGATAGGGTCCAAGGAAGGAATTGCCCATATTCCACTGGCTTATATCAACCCGGGAGATATTGCCCTTGTACCAAGCCCGGCCTATCCCGTGTACAGTATCGGCACGCTGTTTGCTGGCGGCGAACCCTGTTTCATGGACCTGTTAAAGGAAAACGAATTCTTACCTGACCTTGAAGCCATTTCACCGGAAGTGGCCAAGAAGGCAAAGATAATGTTCATAAACTATCCGAATAATCCAACTGCCGCAGTGGCTACCAGTGAATTCTTTGAATCGGTAGTTGCTTTTGCCAGAGAGAATAATGTGATCGTGTGCCACGATGCCGCGTATTCGGAGATGGCCTATGACGGTTTCAGGCCCATGAGTTTTCTTGAAGTGCCAGGTGCCAAGTCCGTTGGGATTGAGTTTCATTCCCTTTCCAAGACTTTCAGTATGACTGGCTGGCGTATTGGATTTGCCGTTGGCTGCAAGGATGTCATCCGTGGTTTGGGCCAGGTGAAAAGCAATATCGATTCTGGCGCGTTTCAGGCCGTTCAGATTGCAGGAATTGCAGCTCTTGAGGGAGATCAGCAGTGCGTGGAGGATATGCAGAGGACCTATGCGGAGCGTAGAGACATTCTGGTGGACGGGTTGCGCTCTCAAGGCTTTTTTGCAGAAAAACCGCACGCCACTTTCTATGTATGGATGGATGTGCCCAAAGGATACACGTCAGCCGGGTTTTCCAGCCGTCTTTTAACCGAAGCAGGCATTGTGACCACGCCTGGAAATGGGTTTGGTGCGGCAGGTGAAGGGTACGTCAGGATGGCCCTCACGGTGAACAGCGAGCGGATTCGTGAGGCAGTGGAACGGATTGGCCGTTTGGCCGTTTAGCCGGTTGCCTGGTTGGGCCTGTTGGTTTGTTGAAATGCATTTGGCAGGCAATGGAAGAAAAGTGAGCTAAAGTGCCTAAAATGTCTAAAGTGAGCTAAAGTTAAGGACTTGAAGAAACAGTTTTTTTATTAAAAGAAAGTGAGTTCCGCCTTTAGCGGGATTAAGCAGTGCGCCTCAGTCGCAATCTATTTAAAATAGGCAGAATACCTCAATCCCGCTAAAAGCGGGACTCGCTTTAGTTCATTTTAGGCACTTAATGTGCTCTACAAATGCGGTACAAGTGATTTCAAGAGGATGCATCCCCCAAGTCATGAATACGCCCTATACCCATACGGCTTACATAGGTGTGGGATCGAATGTTGGCAACAGGGCTGACAATTGCCAAAAGGGGATTAGAGCCGTTGCGGCCCTGGATGGCTGTTTGTTAGAGATTCGGTCTCCATTGTATGAGACCGAACCGGTCGACCTCAAAGACCAGAATTGGTTCATCAACGGCGTTTTTATGGTTCGCACTTGTCTTGATCCAAAAGCTCTTCTGATTAGACTTCAGGCCATTGAACAGGCCATGGGCCGACGGCTTGAGGGCCCGAGGTTTGGGCCGAGGGTCTTGGATTTAGATATTTTGTTTTTTGATGAGCTGGTTCTACGAACAACCCGGATCCGTATTCCACACCCGAGATTACACCAAAGGCGGTTTGTGCTGAAGCCCCTTTGCGATATTGCGCCTGAATTTGTGCACCCTGTTTTTGTGAAACCTGTACGATCATTGCTGTCCGGCTTGAAAGATGGTGAAAATAAGGTTACCCTTGTCCAATGAGATTCCTGATCCTTTGCTTTTTGATCTACATCGGTTACCGGGCGTTAAAGGCGTTGATGCTTCCGGGTCGATTTTCTTCCAGGCATGAAACACGCCAGGAACCGGCCATGATTGATGACATCATGGTAAAAGACCCTTTTTGCGAGACCTACTTTCCAAGGAGAAGCGGGGTCAAAGAGGTCATAGACGGAGAAACGCTCTATTTTTGCAGCACAATGTGCCGGGACAAGTACCTGGAACAAATCAAGAAGGCGCGGTCAAGTGGTTGATTGGTGGCGCTCAATTATCCGGTAATTTATAGCAAGGATAGCCCTTAGGGTTTTCACCATGCCATGCAAGGGAAAATTCTGGTCAGTTCTACTCTGGGCATGGGCCGCATGGGCCTATGGAATAGTCCTCACGATGTACTCGGTGCCGGTACGGGCTGATGTTTACCGCTATAGAGAGAGTGGAGGAGCCATCCGTTTTACCAACGTGCCCACCAGCACGAAATATCGGCTCTACATCCGTGAGACCATTTCCGGGCTGGCTTATGATTCGTTTAGCCATTATGACCTTCACATCGCTGAGGCTGCGGTCAAATACGGCGTGCCATTTTTCTTGATAAAGGCCATTATCAGAGCGGAATCGGATTTTGACCCCTGTGCTGTTTCTAGCAAAGGGGCTTGCGGGTTGATGCAAATCATGCCACAAACTGCAAGGGACTTGGGCGTGACAGATGCCTTTGATCCGAGAGAAAATATCTTTGGTGGCGTGCGCTATTTCAAAGAGCTTTTGAATCGGTTTAATGGGAATATACCTCTTTCCCTTGCGGCCTATAATGCAGGCCCCAACAGGGTCGGCCCCCTCAGGAAAGTGCCACGCATTAAGGAAACCGAGCGCTTTGTGCACAAAGTGATGGAGTATTTCAATGGGTACTGATTTTACCGATGGAAGCTATTATGAACTTTTCTAAGCCGTTTACTGCAAAGTTTTGGTGTTTTCCAAACCACTTGACGTTTTACAGGATTGGCACCATACCCGTGCTTATTGTGCTCCTTCTCTTTACAAACAAGGTGTGCGCGTTTTTGGCTGCGATCGCCTTTTCTGCCGCAGCCATAACCGATCTGTTTGACGGATTGCTCGCCCGGCGATATGGCCTGGAGTCAACACTGGGAAAGTTTTTGGACCCTCTGGCCGACAAATTGTTGGTCTCGGCAGCCTTGATCATGCTTGTCTCTCACGGCAGGGTGCCGGCCTGGATCGCCTTTGGCATTATCGGCAGGGAAATTGCTGTTACAGGACTTCGGGCTATCTTGACCGAAAAGGGAGTCGTGATGGAAGCCGAAGAACTCGGCAAGTACAAAACCGGCTTTCAGATTGCAGCCATCATACCCCTTTTGTTTCATTACACATATTTCAATGTGAATTTCCATGTCGTGGGCATGGTCTTCTTGTGGATCGCTCTCGCATTGACGCTTTTGTCAGGGGCAAAGTATTTCATTAAGTTCCGGCGGGATCTGTTCGAATGAGGCCATGGTTGAGGGCGTATCTAACAGTTGGGGGAAGACAAAAACTTTTGCGCATCCTTCTGGAAGAAAGAAAGTGAGCTAAAGTGCCTAAAGTGTCTAAAGTGAGCTAAAGTTAAGGACTTGAAGAAACTGTTTTATTATTGAAAGAAAGTGAGTCCCGCCTTTAGCAGCGATTTTATCGGGGCTGTTAATTTTACGTTTAGCTGACCCCTTCTGTCCAAGGTCCAGAATAAGCCTATGAGAGGAAATATATTTTGTAAAATAAATTATGGCGGCTTACGAACTGTTGGCACATTAAGCAGTCGCGTCATTACTACCTTTCAATTCGTGTCCAGAAGTTAGCCCCACTTGAAACCGCCATAATTTATTTTACGCCAAGCTCCAGCCCAAACGATTAGTACGCTGAACGTAGGGTTAAAGTGTCAAATTAAGTGGCGCCATAAAATCGCTGCCTTTAGCGGGATTAAGCAGTGCGTCTCCGGCGCAACATATTTAAAATAGGCAGAATACCTTAACTTTAGGCACTTTAGCTCACTTTAGTTCACTTTAGGCACTTAATGTACTCCACAAATGCGGTGCAAGTGATTTCAAGAGGATGCATCCCCCAGGTTGTGGATGCGCCCCAGCGTGATCCTGTCTTTTTGCAGGGCCACCCGAGGGAAGTTTCCTGTTGACAAAATCAAGAAAAAGTATTTATAGGTTTTCACATATTGAATTTTACAAGGCCAGAGGGAGGATGCTGTATTGTAATACGCCGACGATCGATAACGCTGTGAAATTTAATATGTGAAAGTCAATAGGTAAGGGCGGGAATAACTCAGTGGTAGAGTGCAACCTTGCCAAGGTTGAAGTCGCGGGTTCAAATCCCGTTTCCCGCTCCAATTCACAATATGGCGGCATAGCCAAGTGGTAAGGCAGCGGTCTGCAAAACCGTTATACACCGGTTCAAATCCGGTTGCCGCCTCCAGTTATTTCAAGGAGTTAGCCAATTCGGTCAACTCCTTTTTTGTTTTCTGCTACCATTTTGTTCTGAGCTACCTAAAACAGCCATGAACTGGTTTGCGTTGTCCTTGGTCTGCGCTTATTTTATGTCCACCAGCGAGACTTTCTCAAAGCTCTTGATGCGAGACAATGATGAGTGGACCACGGGCTCCGCTATCGTCTTGGTCTCTCTCCCGTTTATGATTCCCCTCCTGATGGGAAGGGATGCCTTTCCCGTGAACAAGGATCTGCTGGTCCTTATAAGCGTACAGATCCCCTTTGAAGTCCTGGCCTTCTATCTATATCTCACGGCTATCAGAACGTCCCCGCTCTCTCTGAGCGTACCGTATCTGAGTTTTACCCCTGTTTTCACTATCCTGACAGCGGCTATTATCTTGGGTGAGAGCATATCTTTTAATGGCGCTATCGGCATTCTTTTGGTAACAGCAGGGGCCTATGTGCTGAATATCGAGCTATTTGTGAACCACCCTCTAGCCCCCCTGACGGCTATCTTTAAGTCCCCTGGTTCCCGACGCATGCTTTTGGTGGCCCTGATCTGGAGCCTGACATCCACCCTGGGGAAAAGGGGTGTCCAGCTCTCTGATCCTTTATTTTTCGGTGTGTTTTACATGCTGTCACTCTCGGTTCCCATGGCGACCATTGCAGGTTGGCGGTTCAAGAGGAAGGTAGCCAAAGTGAACCTGAAGGGCCGAAATGGCCTCTGGCTTGGCCTGGCAGGCATTGCCACTGCACTTGCCACGATCACGCACTACTATGCGATTCAACTTGTCCCGGTTCCGTACATGATTTCCGTCAAAAGGACGA
>JAUVJO010000105.1 GCA_030592345.1 Deltaproteobacteria bacterium | reverse complement strand
TATGGCTTCCCTACCTGGCACCGGCCCTGGAAGCCGGTATGGCGACCTTTTTTGCAGAAGAGATCATTGAGGCCATACGTTATCTGGAGTTTCCGGATTTCTACACTAAGAGGGAAGACCCTTCCAACGGAACCATCTGGTTGGGAGCGGCCGATGATGTCATATTACGCAAGCGCGGCGTGGAATTCGTGGACGGCACCGCCCCTGGTTTTGCGGCCGTTCTCGGAGCTGCGCCGACCAAAGAGATCGCTGTCCAGCTTGCCCAGGAGCTTCAAGAAAAGAACCTCTACGTCTTCATGTGCGGAGATCATCAGGGTCGGACTATGTCTGAGCAGTTGGTCGAAGCAGGGGTACAGATTGGATGGGGCACACGTCTTGTCTCTTTTGGACCCGAGTATACGGCAGCCGTGTTTGCCGGGGGATTTGCCACCAGGGCAGCCATGTCCTTTGGCGGCGTAAAGCCGGGGGATTTTAGGAACATTCTCTTTTACAACAAGGACCGGATCTTTGCCTTTGCCATGCCCCTAGGCACGGTCACTGATGAGTGGTATGCCAACGCCCTCGGTTGTGTCAACTATGGCTTTCCCACTATCGCCGATACGCCGATCCCGCAAATACTCCCTACCGGTGTCTGCACGTATGAGCACGTGGTCTCCAATGTCCCGTACGACGAATTGGTAGCCAGGGCGATTGAAGTCAGGGGGCTTAAGGTCGCTGTGACAAAGGTCCCCGTCCCGGTGTCCTACGGGCCGGCCTTTGAAGGAGAGCGGGTACGTAAAGACGATCTCTATCTGGAGTGCGGCGGCGGCAGGACGCTAGCCGTGGAATGGGCTACGACCAAGGATATGGACGAGGTTGAAGACGGCAAAATCGAGCTGTTCGGCCCGGATGTGGATGATGTTCAGGAAGGGGCGAGGCTTCCCCTGGCTATCGTGGCCGAGTTTGCAGGAAGAAAAATGCAGGAAGACTTTGAGCCGATCCTGGAAAGGCAGATTCACCATTTTGTAAACTACGCTCAGGGTCTTATGCACATTGGCCAGAGAGACATTACATGGATCAGGATGGCCAAGGCTGGTGCCGCAAAGGGCCTCAAGCTCAAGCACATCGGAGATATCCTCCATGCCAAGTTTCATCAGGATTTTGGTGCTATTTTTGATAAGGTCCAGGTCAAGCTCTATACAGAAGAAGAAAAGGTAAAAGAAATTCTTGAAAAGGCAAGGCAGGTGTATCACCATCGAGATGTCCGGATTGAAGGGATGGCCGACGAGACTACTGAGACGTATTACTCCTGCACACTTTGCCAATCCTTTGCGCCGAACCATGTTTGCATTATCAGCCCTGAGAGGACCGGCCTTTGTGGTGCCTACAACTGGATGGACTGCAGGGCATCCTTTGAGATCAATCCCACCGGGCCTAACCAGCCGGTAGAAAAAGGGGAGACGATTGATCCAAAACTGGGACAATGGAAAGGGTGTAACGATTTTTTGTACAAGGCCTCACGCCAGGCCCTGGATCACTACAATTTCTACAGCATTGTCCACGACCCCATGACGACCTGTGGGTGCTGCGAATGCATTGCTGCAATCCTGCCTATATGCAACGGGCTCATGACCGTGGATCGTGATTATGTGGGTATGACTCCATGTGGCATGAAATTTACCACCCTTGCCGGAACCATTGGAGGCGGCGCGAGTGTGCCGGGTTTTGTCGGACACAGCAAATACAACATCGCGCAGAGGAAATGGATCGTTGGTGACGGGGGAATCAAGCGGCTGGTTTGGATGCCCAAGCGCCTGAAGGAAGAAATTGCGGATCGTCTGAAGCAACAGGCGGAAGAGATCGGTGTCCCGGACCTGCTTGAAATGATCGCCGATGAAACCGTAGGGACTTCCGAAGAGGAAATCCTTCCCTTCCTGGAGGAAAAGGGCCACCCGGCGTTGTCCATGGATCCGTTGTTGGAGTAATTTTTTTGAGTGAGCTAAAGTGCCTAAAGTGTCTAAAGTGAGCTAAAGTTGAATGTAGTAATCAACAATTCAGGAATCGTAATCCTAGGAATTGAAGCAGTTTTATGTGATTCTGATTCGTTAATCCTTTTCAACTTTAGGCACTTTAGCTCACTTTAGTTCACTTTAGGCACTTTTTTTTGAGGAGGAATCTTATGGCTTTAACGGGAATTCAGATTTACAAACTTTTGCCCAAGACCAATTGCGGGGAGTGCGGGGTGCCAACCTGCCTGGCCTTTGCCATGAACCTGGCTGCGGGCAAGGCAGAGCTGGGTGCTTGCCCCTATGTCTCAGAAGAGACCAAGGCAGAGCTGGCTGACGCCTCAGCACCTCCCATCAGAGTGGTAGAAATTGGAACCGGGGACAGGAAACTGAAGATAGGCGGCGAAACCGTGCTCTTTCGTCACGAGAAGACGTTCTTGAATCCTCCGGGGTTAGCTGTCCTTGTCACAGACGAGATGGCTGACGAGGAGGTGGCAGGTCGCCTTGAACGGTTCAGGACACTGGAATACGAACGCGTGGGGTTGATCCTGAGGGCTGACCTTGTGGCTGTAAAGTCCATCTCTGGCGATACGGGAAAGTTTGAGGCCCTGGCTGCGAGGGTAAAAGATGAGACAGACGGCGGCATTATCCTCATGGCAGAGGATGCGAGCGTGATGGAAGCAGGGCTTAAGGCATGCGCTGATCGCAAGCCCCTCATCTATGCAGCGACCAGAGACAACGTGGACGGCATGGCAGGCCTTGCCAAAGAACATGGCTGTCCCCTGGCAGTTAAGGGAGACAGTATCGACGACGTTTCGGATTTGACCACGAAGTTGACAGAAGACGGACTCAAGGACCTGGTTATCGATTCCGGAGCACGCACTACCAGGAAGGCATTTGAAGACCAGATAGCTATCCGTCGCGGGGCCATTGTCAAGAAACATCGTCCCCTCGGTTTTCCCACCATTACATTGCCATGCGAGATGACCGATGATCTAATGCAAGAGACCTTGATCGCAGGCATGTTTGTGGCAAAATACGGTGGAATCATTGTGCTTTCAGACCTTCAAGGTCATAGCCTCTTCCCGCTCCTTGTGGCCCGCATGAACATCTATACAGACCCGCAGCGCCCCATGGCTACATCTCCCGGTATTTATGAAATCGGAGGGCCAAAGGAGGACTCGCCCGTACTGGTGACCTGCAATTTCTCGCTAACCTATTTTATTGTGTCGGGCGAGATCGAAGCAAGTCGGATTCCCGCATGGTTAATCGTTGTAGACACAGAAGGCCTTTCAGTTCTTACTGCCTGGGCTGCCGGAAAATTTGTAGGAGATGCCGTCGGCATGTCCTTAAAAAAGTGTGGCATAGCAGACAAGGTGAGTCATAAAAAGGTGATCATACCAGGCTATGCAGCCGCCATCTCAGGGGACCTGGAAGAAGAATTGGGCGACTGGGAGGTCATGGTGGGTCCAAGAGAGTCTGCCCACATCCCTCCCTATCTCCGGGAATGGCAGGTGTAGAAACTTAGTGAGCTAAAGTGCCTAAAGTGTCTAAAGTGAGTCCCGCTGTTAGCGGGATTAAGGACTGAAAGAGACTGTTTGATTACTCGTTTTATTGGTTGGATTGGTTTCAGTCGTTTCTAACCAATCGAACCAACGGAACTAATGAAGACAATTGAACAGTGTTTGGTGTTTCAACTTTAGGCACTTTAGCGCACTTTAGCGCACTTTATCTTAAGGAGGTTTCATGATTCTGATCGGTGAAAATCTGAATGTTATGGTCAAGAGAATCGGGCAGGCCATCAAGGAGAGGGACCCAAAGCCCATCCAAGAGCTGGCCGTGGCTGAAGCAGAAGCTGGGGTTGATTACATAGATATCAATCTGGGCCCTGCAAGAAAGGGCGGGGAGGAATTGATGGAGTGGATGGTGAAAACCATCCAGGAAGTCGTTGACCTGCCCCTATTTCTCGACACCACGAATGCGAAGGCTGTTGAAGCTGGCCTCAAGGTTTATGAGAACAGACAGGGAAAGGCTGTGATAAATTCTATCATGTGTCGCCCCGAGAGGATGGAGCAACAGATCCCGATGGTTACCAGATATGATGCGGGCATGGTGGCACTGCTTTGGGGGCCGGAAGGGATGCCCAGGGACGCGGCAGAGCGCGGAGTCCTGGCTGCCGATATACTCCAGAGGGCTATGGAGGCTGGTGTGGCAGGAGAAGATATATGGGTCGATCCGATCATAACGCCTGTCAATGTCCAGCAGAATCAACTGCTGGAATGTTATCAGTTCATGCCGGATCTCGGCATGTTAGCAGAAGTTCTGGTCCCGGGGTGCAGGTCAACCTGCGGGTTGTCAAACGTCTCAAACGGACCACCGGATCACCTCAGACCTATTCTGAACCAGACCAATATGATCATACTGGAAAAGGCCGGCATGAAATCGTGTATCGTGGACGCCTTTGACAAGAATCAGCACGAGATCGCACGGGGCAAGCGGCCAGAAATCACAGCCTTGGTTCATCAAGTGGTTGACGGAAATGACCCAGGCATGGATAACCTCAGCAAGGAAGCCCATGACTATGTAAAAACCGCAAAGGTGCTTTTGGGGCATTCCCTCTATTCTGATTCATGGCTGGAGTTATGAGTCGTTGCCAGGAATGTGAAGAACTCCTTTGCCGAATATAGGCTTTAAGATTCTGTTCGGAGTGCAAGTGACAAATAGTGTAAAAGTCACAATCAATCGTCAAACCGTATGGGTTGAACCCGGCACGACCATTCTCGATGCCGCCTCGCATGCCGGTATTGACATCCCCACCTTATGTTCGCATCAGGCGGATCATCCATGTCAAATATGCGCTGTTGAAATTGAGGGAGAAAAAGCTCTCGTGCGATCCTGTTCCACGCCGGTGGAACACGGCATGGTTGTAAACACCAAGAGTGATTCTGTTCGAGCACACCGCAAACATATCCTGGAACTAAAGCTCTCCCGGCACTATGGAGACTGTATCTCCCCTTGTTCGATTGCCTGCCCGGCCAACATCAATATCCAGGGGTATCTCAGCCTGATCTGCCGGGGTCAATATCTTGAGGCACTAAGGCTCATCAAGGAGAAGAATCCACTTCCGCTATCAACAGGTAGGGTCTGCCCGCACCCTTGTCAGGACATGTGCCGCCGCATGCTGGTTGACGATTCTGTGACCATAAATCACCTTAAACGATTTGTAGCAGACTATGCCTTGGATGCTGAAAAAAGAGATTGTTCTAGTACTTTTGTACCTACCGGCCATCGCGTGGCCATCATTGGCGGTGGACCTGCAGGACTATCAGCAGCCTACTATCTGGCCCGAAAGGGTCATGCGGTTACAATCCTTGAGGCGATGCCCGAACTAGGCGGGATGCTCCGTTATGGCATACCCGAGTACCGACTCCCCAAAAAAATCCTGAATCAGGAAATAAAAAGTATTATTCAAACCGGTATTCACGTTAGGACCGGCAAGCAACTGGGAAAGAATTTTACCCTGGAAAGCCTGACCGAAGAAGGCTTTGGTGCAATTTTTCTAGGCATAGGGGCCTGGCGCGAAGTAAAAACCGGGGTGGAGGGGGAAGACCTGGAAGGCGTCGTTTCCGGCTTGCGGTTCCTGAAAAACGTGGCTGCTGGCAAAGATGTCCGTATAGGCAAAAGGGTGGCTGTGATCGGCGGGGGAAACTCGGCCATGGATGTGGCGCGGACCTGCCTGAGAATAGGGGCTGAAGAAGTAACAATTATCTACCGGCGCAGTCGGCTCGAGCTGCCCGCAAGAGAACAGGAAGTCAGAGAGGCGGAAGCAGAGGGGGTGCGACTATTTTTTGTGGCGATTCCGTCCAGGATTATGAGAGAAAATGGGCACCTGAGGATTGAGGTACTCCGAACCCAACTCAGCGAACCGGGAGAGGACGGAAGACGTTATCCTGTTCCTATTTCTGGTTCTGAGGTTATCTTTGAAGTGGATAATATTTTTTCTGTAATCGGTCAGAGGCCTGACGTCTCATTGTTTTCTTCTGAAGGTAAAATTGGTGAACTCGCTATATCTCAAAAAGACAGGATCATTGTAGACCCGGACACTTTTCAGACTAGCGTAAAAGGGGTTTTTGCCGGTGGGGACGTGGTCAGCGGTCCAAGAACGGTCGTTAAGGCAGTTGCTGCCGGTCGGAAAGCTGCCGATTCGATCCATCTCTACCTTACCGGGGCAGAGATAACACCTGCTCAAACAGAGCTTAACGTTACCAGGGGAGGGAACCTTGATGAGGTAGATCTTAGGAATTTCGCCGGGATTCAAATCGAGCCGCGCGAACGGATCCCGGAAAGACCTCCCGACATACGTATCCGGAGTTTTATTGAGTATACCCTCGGGTTTTCCGAGGACATGGCCCTTCGAGAGGCAGGGCGATGTCTGGGCTGCGGTTGTGTGGCTCTTTCCAAATGTGAACTCCGAAGCCTTGCCATAGAATATGGTGCGGATCTATCTGTCTTGGGGACGGAAAAACGTCTAAAATATGCGATAGAAGATAGTCATCCTTTTATCACGATTGATCCCAACAAGTGTATTTTTTGCCAGCGCTGCAAAAACAATTGCCAATACCAGGCAATGGAGCTTGATGCAACCGGATTTGACGAGAATGACCTCCCTTTGGGCATTACGATCAGGATAAATGAATGGTGTACCTGTTGTGGAAAATGCGCGGACAATTGCCCTACAGGCGCCCTGGTGAAAAAGTGCGTCACGCTTCCTGTTCCTTCTGATCAATTGAGGCAGACAAGGACCGTTTGCGCATATTGCGGGTGCGGCTGCAATCTGACGCTGAACGTGAACGGGGAATCATTAGTGGAGGTGACATCCGATCCCTCCCATGCCCCCAATTTTGGCAATACCTGTGTCAAGGGCAGATTCGGATATGATTTTCTCCATCATCCGGAGCGCCTCACGCATCCTCTTGTGCGAAAAGGTGGGTATTTGGTTGAAGCAACCTGGGATGAGGCCCTGTCATTGGTCTCCCGGAATTTTTTAGAATTGAAGGAAAAATGTGGGACACAGGTTTTGGCCTGCTTGAGTTCTGCTAAATGTACTAATGAGGAAAACTACGTCATACAAAAATTTATGCGCGCTGTGATCGGGACCAATAATGTGGATCATTGCGCACGACTCTGACACGCCTCGACTGTGGCCGGTCTGGCCGCTGCATTTGGTAGTGGAGCGATGACCAATTCTATGATAGAGATAGAAAACGCTCGCGTCATTCTGCTCACCGGCAGCAACCCGACAGAGAACCATCCCATAGTGGACCTCCATATCAGGCGCGCGGTCTCCCGGAACGGGGCAAAACTTATCGTGGTAGATCCTCGTGAGCTGGAACTGGTGAAATACGCCGATATCTGGCTTCGGCCCAGACCGGGCACGGATGTGGCCTGGCTTAACGCCATGATGCACGTCATTATCCGGGACGGGCTGTGGGACAGGTCCTACGTGGAAGAAAGGACAGAGAACTTTGATTCCTTAAAAGAAACAGTCGCTGAGTATGCTCCCGAGTTTGTTGAAACGATCACGGGTGTCCCTGCCCAGGACATCAAGAAGGCTGCCCGCGTCTATGCCGAGGCCGAGGTTGCTTCTATCGTTTATGCAATGGGAATAACCCAGCATGCGGCCGGGACTGACAATGTGAAGTCGATTGCCAATCTGGCCATGCTGTGCGGAAACGTTGGGGTCGAGGCCGGCGGAGTAAACCCGCTGCGCGGTCAGAATAACGTGCAAGGGGCCTGTGACATGGGGGCACTTCCCAATGTGCTGCCAGGCTACCAAAGTCTCTCTGATGAAGGGGTAATTAAGAAATTCGAACAGGCATGGAAGGTAAAGCTCTCTCCCGAACCAGGCATGGCCGCCACGGAAATCTGGTCCGCTGTACCCGGCGGAAAGATCAAAGGGCTATACATTGTGGGGGAAAACCCGGTTATAAGCGACCCTAACTCTAACGAGGTGAAGGCTGCCTTAGAGAGCCTTGAGTTTTTAGTTGTACAAGACATCTTCATGACGGAAACGGCCGAACTGGCCCACGTAGTGCTTCCCGCAGCGAGTTTTGCCGAAAAGGAAGGCACATTTACGAACACGGAAAGGCGTGTCCAGAGGGTAAGGCAGGCATTAGCTCCGGTGGGCCAGGCCAGGCCGGACTGGCAGATCATCTGTGGCCTTGCCCGGGCCATGGGCTCTGGCATGTACTATGAATCTCCAAGAGAGATCATGGAAGAAATCGCCCTCCTCACGCCGATTTATGGTGGAATCAGTTATGATCGCCTGGAAGAAAACGGGCTTCAGTGGCCCTGCCCTGACCGGGATCATCCTGGAACACCATACCTTCACAAGGACCGGTTTACCCGGGGCAAAGGGCTATTTCATCCAATTGAATTCATTCCGCCAGGAGAACTGCCGGATGAGGCCTATCCTTTCATCTTCTCCACAGGGCGCGTATTGGAACACTTCAACAGCGGCACAATGACCCGAAGGGTTCGGGGCCTGAATTCGGCATGCCCGGAGCCGTTGTTGGAAATTCATGAGAAAGATGCTGAAGAATTGGCAATTGAAGAAGGCTCCATGGTCAAGGTTTCCTCTCGTCGTGGAGAACTTGTAGCCAGGGCTCAACCCACGAAAAAATGTCCGCAAGGCGTTGTCTTTATCCCTTTTCACTTCAAAGAGGTCGCCGCAAATCTTCTGACCATTGATACCCTCGATCCTGTTGCAAAGATACCCGAGTACAAAGTTTGCGCAGTCAAAATCGAAGCGTGGACAGAACAAGACTGAGAATTAAAGCCAATCCGTGGCAGGTTTTTAGCGCCTTATATCAGGAGCCGGGCGCTATTTTTCTGGAAAGCCAGAATGCCTCCTTTTCGGAACGGTATTCTTTCATTGCCTGGGAGCCGGAAAAGGTCTTTAGCGGAGACATCTCGGACCTGAACAGGGACGATTTCTTTGCTTTCATTTCTTCCCATGCCCGGGACCACTTTGTCGCAGGTTACATAGGCTACGAGGCCTGCCAGTGGATAGAAAATCTCCCCTCGCCGGGCAGTAAGGACACACCGACCCCC